>NZ_JBXAWK010000038.1:0-64905 GCF_057291755.1 Kitasatospora sp. UYEF31 | reverse complement strand
CGCCGTTCCAGGTCCGCGATCCGTTCCGCCTGCTGAGCGATCGTGGCCGCCTGCGCAGAAATCAGGAGCTGCAACTCCACGACCAGCGCGGCCAGTTCCCCATAGGAGGGTTGCGGCGGCGGGGAGGAGGTCACGAGATCAATCTACTGGTCCGGCGGGACCAGGTCACGCGGCATCGGCGCAGGTCACCGACCGTCCAAAACAGTTACATCCCTGGAGGCTTATTCAAAACCCCCACAGCTCCGAAGGGTCTGATCCAAGATACCGCAGGTCAGGGCTGTTCCGTTGGTCGGTCGATCTGAGGTTTTGAATAAGCCTCCTGGATTCTCGCCGGAGCCGGCTGCTTCCTCGGAATTTTACTGCTGATCTACACACTGATCGCTGCTTTCACCGCATTTTCCCTCGTGGTGATGGGTGCGGTTCTGGTGCACGACGCCGCGAACGGAAGACGGGTGGCAGCATTCCGGATTACCCGGAGGATCGGCGCGACCTTCCTGGCGGCGCTGCCCTTCGGGATCCCCAGCTGGGGACCATACCTGTGGGTCGCATACGGGCAGGGATTTCCCACCAATATGGCTCAGCGTTTCCTTCCCGATCAGTTCACTGTATTCCACTTCCCGATGTTCGAGGGAGCACCGGCCGGCATCCTGTCCATGAGCGGGATCATCTGGCTGCTGGCTCGAATGCGCCGGAATGAGATCGCAAAATCTCTGGCAATCGTCACAGTGACCTGCTTCGCCTGGCAGGCGCTGTCATTCGCGGCAATCGCCGGACACACCACCCTCCTCCCGCACCGGGTAATAAATATCCTGAGCGCTGCACTGATGTGTGCGGGCACGCTGGCCTGGATCGATGTGTTCCAGGCGCTGCGCCGGATGAGGGATCCGCAGGCCTTCCGGCCCCTCGTCACCGGATTCACCGTTGTGGGACTGGCGGTCGCCGTCTCAGGGATCCAGCAGGTTCCCACAACGCTAAAACCCTTCAATCAGCAGGCGTACGATGAATATTATCCCGACGGCACCCTCCCGAAAGGGGGTACCGAATCGAATGGCGAGAGTCACTATACAGGTGAATTAATTCAGGAGATCGGACGACTGGCGGGAAAGCCTCCGGAGGCCATAATCCTGCTCAGCTCTTCCTACAAACTTATGGCTTCCGCCCCTTTCCGGGGGTTCATCGCACCGACCTCGCAGTATTCAAATCCATTGGGAGATTTCGACGGACGGCGTGCGGAAATTGCCTACTGGGCTAATTCCTGATCACCTGAGGAGTTCATTCGGAGATTGGACTATTCAACATACCAGACTCCCGACGTCTTCATTCTGGAGCGAAATGTGGCAGGATTTTACGTCACGCTTCGCAAGGACGCGTTTCCGCTGAAAATCGGACTCTACGAGTACCCTGTATCATTTCCCCGGGAATTTTTCCCTCCGGGTGATTTCACCAGCCGGGATGTCGGCCCGTACACGGTTCTGGCGCGGACCCGCGGTTAGCCGGAACCCGCGCTTCGCACACGAAGGGGTTCCTGGACAGCTTGGGTTCCAGAATTCGTCGCACCACGTGGTCGGTTGTTCAGGCGGTGAGCAATCTGTGCAGGCGCTCGGCCGGAGTCTCCCAGCCGAGCGTTTTGCGTGGGCCTCCGAGGACCTGGCAGAGCGTCTCGTGGACCACGTGCATTCTTCCCGCAGCCGGTCGGCGATGTGGATACGGCCGGCTTCGCCCAGGTACCGGGGCGGGACGGCCGAAGACGGTACCTTCCGTCGGGTCGGGGGTACCGCCTCGCTGCGGCCGAGGGGTGCGTGTGACCCGTCGTACAAATCCGTCAGGCCCGCTGGCTGCTCACACTCACAACCTCGCCGGTCATGTACGACGAGTAATCGCTCGCCAGGAACACCATCACGTTCGCGATCTCCCACGGCTCGGCCGCGCGCCCGAACGCCTCGGCGGACGACAACTGCGTCAGCAGTTCCTCACTGGACGCCTTCGCCAGGAACGCGTGCATCGCGATGGACGGCGCGACGGCGTTGACCCGTACGCCGAACTCCGCCGCCTCGATCGCTGAGCAGCGGGTCAGCGCCATCACACCGGCTTTGGCCGCCGCGTAGTGCGCCTGCCCGGCCTGGGCCCGCCAGCCGAGGACCGAGGCGTTGTTGACGATGACGCCCTTGCCGCGCGGCTGCATGTGCCGGAGAGCGGCCCGCGTGCACCGGAACGTGCCGTTCAAGGTCACGTTCATGACGAGATCCCACTGCGCGTCCGTCATATCGACGATGTTCGCCTGACCGCCCAGACCGGCGTTGTTGATCAGTACGTCGATCCCGCCGAGCTCGGCCGCCGCGGTGTCGATCAGGTTCTGCACGTCTTCTTCGACCGTGACGTCGCAGGGCACGGCCAACGGCCTGGAACCGATGATCTTCGCCAGCTCGTCAGCCGCTTCACCCAGCCGCCGCTCATGCTTGTCGCTGACGGCGATCGTCGCTCCCTCCTCCGCCGCCTTCTTCGCAGCGGCAAAACCAATACCCGTACCGGCCGCGGCGGTGATCAGGACGGTCTTGCCGGTCAGCAGACCATGACCGGGGACGTACTCAGGCGTGCTCATGGATTCAGGCTCCTCGGGGCTCTCGCGGAAGACCGAGCACGCGCTCGGCGATGATGTCGCGCTGGATCTCGTTCGAGCCGCCGTAGATGGTGTCCGACTTCGTGAACAGGAACAGCCGCTGGGTTTCCGTCAGTTCGTACGGGAGTTCAGCTGCGAGGGTCGCCTCCGCGCCGCCGACCTCCATGGCCAGCGTGCCCAGCTTCTGGTGCCAGGTGCCCCACACGAGCTTGGCGACCGACGGTGCGCCGGGGTCGTCCGAGCCGAGGGTCCGCAGGGCGTTGCACCGCAGGACCTTCAGGTCGATCCACGCCTGCAGGAGCCGGTCGCGGAGCAGCAGGTCTTCCATCGCGCCGTTCTGCTTTGCGGTATCGAGCACCTTCCGCAGCTCGATCTCAAAGCCGATCTGCTGGGCGAGGGTGGACACGCCGCGCTCGAAGGCCAGGAGGCCCATGGCGACGCCCCAGCCTTTGCCTTCCTCGCCGACGATGTGCTCGTTCTTCGCGTGGGCCCCGTCGAAGAAGACCTCATTGAACTCCGATGTGCCGGTCAGCTGCACGATCGGCCGGATCTCGATGCCGGGCTGGTCCATCGGCGCGAGGAAGAAGGTGATTCCCCGGTGCTTCTGCGAACCAGCTTCGGAGCGCGCGAGGACGAAGATCCAGTCGGCTTCGTGGGCCAGTGATGTCCAGACTTTCTGCCCGTTGAGCACCCAGGAGTCGCCGTCCCGTACAGCACTGGTCCTGATGTTCGCCAGGTCGGAACCCGCACCCGGTTCGGAGTAGCCCTGGCACCAGAGCTCTTCGCCGCACGTGATCGCCGGGAGGAACCGGGCCTTCTGCTCAGCCGTTCCGTACGCCAGGACGGTCGGCCCGAGCAGGTTCTCCCCCATGTGGTTCACCCGGCCGGGCGCCTGCGCGCGGGCGTACTCCTCACCGAAGACGACCTGCTGCATCAGCGTCGCGTCCCGGCCGCCGTAATCCTTGGGCCAGCCGAGGCCGATCCAGTTGCCTTCACCCAGTCGGCGTTCCCACGCCCGGCGGATCTCGAAGTGCTCGTGCTCACTGCCTGGACCACCCGTGCCGACTGCGGACGCGAACTCGCCGCTCAGGTTCTCCTGGAGCCACGCGCGGACCTCGGCTCGGAACTCCTCGTCCTCAGCGCTGTAGCTGAAGTCCACGATGACTGCCTTTCTTTGCTGAGGCCGTGTTCATGTGGCCGTGTTCATGTGGCCGTGTTGATCATGGGGAAATCGCAGAACAGCCGGGCACTCCACCCCGCGAAATCGCAACTCCCCCATGATCAATACAAGGATTGCCGGAGGGGTCAGGCCTGCTCGGCGGCGGCGGCCCTCTTCTTGGCAGCCGCTTCGGCGTACGCCTTGAGCTGCGCGAGGACCGGCATGGGGTCCTGACCGAGCTGAGTCGGGAGCTTCTCAGCGAGCGTTTCGGCGGTCCAGCCTGAGTCGCTGTACATGGTCTTCATCTCATGCGGCTGGTCCCACAGGGCGATCTTCGGTCCGGCGGTTGTGTAGACCTGCCCGGTGATGTCCTTGGCCTTGTCGGACAGCAGGAAGATGACCATCTCCGCGATGTCCTCGGGCTCGCCGATGTCGGCGAGCGTCTGCGGGACGTCCTCGGACATGCGGGTCCGGGCGATCGGGGCGATCACATTCGCGTTGACGTTGTACTTGTTCATGCCCAGCGCGACGGATCGGATGAACGACACGATGCCGCCCTTGGCCGCCGCGTAGTTCGCCTGGGAGACCGAGCCGACCGCGTAGACGCCGGACGTGACACCGACGATTGAGCCGAAACCCTGTGCCTTGAAGACCTTGGTGGCCGCCTGCACGACAGTGAACGTGCCCTTGAGGTGGGTCGCGATGACGCTGTCCCAGTCGTCCTCGGTCATGTTGAAGATCATGCGGGCGCGGATGATGCCGGCCGGGGTGACGACACCGTCCAGTCGGCCGAAGCGCTCCACCGCGGTGTTCACGATGCGGGCGCCGCCCTCCATCGTGGCGACCGAGTCGGCGACCGCGACGGCCTCGCCGCCCATCGCCTCGATCTCCTTGACGACGGCGTCGGCGACCTCACTGGTCGGCTCCGCGCCGTCCATGGAGACGCCGTAGTCGTTCACAACGACCTTGGCACCGTGCCGCGCGGCGGCCAGGGCGACCGCCCGGCCGATGCCGCGACCGGCACCTGTAACCGCAATCACTTTTCCGGTGAGAAAGTCACCCATTGGCGCTGCCCTTTCAGAACGGCGTGATCGAGGTGGTGAACCTTTCGGTTCAAATCGGGCACTCGGCCCCAGTCCTCGCCCTTGCCTGTGTCAAGAAACCTGTCTCGTCAACCCCTGTTTTTCACAACCGCCACTGCTTAGCATGTGCCGCCAAGGGCGATCGCCTCATCTGGCGACGGGTGTGACAACAGCCTTACCGAGACACTAACTGACGGTGCGTCATCTTCTGCTCCTAAAGTGCCGCAGGCCACAGCAGCCGGCGCCGTCGCCCATTTCCCGCCGCCCGCCGCGCGGCGGATACGCACGGAGGAATCACTCATGGCCATGCCTGCCGAATTCCTTGAGATCGCCAAGCGCGTCAACAACTGGGGACGCTGGGGCGCCGCAGACGAGATCGGCACCGCGAACCTGATCACACCCGAGATCGTCGTCGCCGCCGGCAAGTGCATCAAGACCGGCAAGCGCTTCTCGCTGGCCGTCGAACTCAAGGAAGACGGCATCCAGAACGGCATGATCCCGGGGCGTGACAATCCGAAGCTGACCGCGCACATGGTCAACCACGAGGTCTTCGGCCCGGGTACGGTCGCCACCAGCGATGACGCCGTCACGATGGGCCTCCAGGCCGGAACCCACTGGGACGGCCTGACCCACGCGTCCTACGAGGACCGGCTCTACAACGGCTTCTCCGCCAAGGAATCGATCACCGCCGAGGGCTGCGCGGCGAAACTCGGCATCGAGAAGATCAGGACGCTGGCCACCCGCGGTGTGCTGCTCGACGTCGCGCGCACCAAAGGCGTCGACGCCTTGGAGCCGATGTACGCGATCACCCCCGAGGACCTGGAAGCCGCTGAGGAACTGGCCGGCACCAAGGTCCGGGCCGGCGACATCGTGCTCGTCCGCACCGGCGCCATGCGGACATACCTCGCGGGCGACCGCGACGGTTACTACATGAGCGCTGGAATCGGCGTCCGCTGCCCGGAGTGGTTCCACGCCCGCGACGTGGCCGCGGTCGCGAACGACACCGTGGTGTTCGAGGTCTTCCCGCCGGAGATCGAGGACTGCTTCTTGTCCGTGCACGCGCTGCACCTAGTGGAGATGGGCATGATCCAGGGCCAGAACTGGAACCTGGAGGAGTTGTCCGCGGACTGCGCCGCCGACGGTGTCTACGAGTTCTTCCTCGACGCCTCGCCGCAGCCGTTCGTGGGCGGCATCGGCTCGCCGGTGAGCCCGGTGGCGGTGAAGTAGCCACAAGGCAAGAAGCAGCCACAGCACAACACGAAGCCCCACAGGTCATAGACCTGTGGGGCTTCGTCGTACGGCCCTCACTCGCCAAGGAAACCCGGACTCCTCGAGTGCCCGGGGCCTCAGCGTCCCCTCACAAAAGGCCGCTCCACTAAGAGTGATCACCAGATGACGGGACGTCAACACTTCCGGCGGATTTTCTACCACCCAGTTGTCAGAGAGTCGTCGAGCGGCAGCGAGGAAGCGTGTCCCATAACCCTGCGAGTGATCACACGGATCACCACGCCCCCTCGCATCCGCCACAGCCCCGGTGTTACCGTGAATCTGACAGTCCGTCAGATATCGTCGGACGCAGTCCCGACACCCCGTGGAGGCGATGCTGTGGATTTCGACTTCTCCCCTGAGCAGCAGGCGTTCCTGGAAGAAGTGGAAACCTTCCTCGACGCCAACCACGACCCTGAGGTCTTCGACGTCACCCGGGAGAACATGGCCCAGATCGTCGACACCCCGCCGCGTCGCGCCTTCATGGCGAAGATGGGCGAGCAGGGCTGGCTCGGTATCACCTGGCCCAAAGCCTGGGGCGGCCAGGAAGGCGAGGGGGTGTACGAGTACATCCTCAACGAAGCCCTCGCCGGCCGCGGCGGTCCGCAGATCGGCAAGGGCGTCGGCATCATCGGCAAGACCCTGCTCGCCGTGGGCAGCGAGAAGCTCAAGGCCGAGTTCCTGCCGAAGATACTCCGCAACGAAGTCGAGTTCGCAGTCGGCTACTCCGAGCCCGAAGCCGGTTCTGACGCGGCGTCAATGAAACTGCGCTGCACCCGCGACGAAGAGCGCGGCGGCTGGGTGCTCAACGGCCAGAAGACTTGGACGACCTCGGCGCACTTCGCCGAGTGGTACTGGGTCGGCGGGCGCACCGACCCGAACGTCGCCAAGCACTACGGCATCACGCTGTTCCTGGTCCCGCTGAACCACCCGGACGTCACCGTCCGCGGCATCTGGACCATGGGCGACGAGCGGACGAACGACGTCTTCTTCGACAACGTCTTCGTCTCCGACGACTACGTCGTCGGCGAGGTCAACAAGGGCTTCCAGTACATCTCCCAGGCCCTCGACCTCGAGCGCTTCACGATGTTCGCGTTCTCCCCGATCAAGCAGCGCCTCGACCTGCTTGTCGAGTACGTCAAGACCGCGACCCGCGACGGTGAGCCGCTGCGCGACGACCCGGTCGTCCGGCAGCGCATCGCCACGCTGGTCACCGAGGCCGAGGTCGCCCGGGTGCTCGGTCTCAAGGTCGTCGCCGCCGCCGGGAAGGGCGGTAAGCCGCCGACCATTGAGGCGTCGGAGTACAAGCTGTTCGCAACCGAGTTGTCGAAGCGTCTCGCTGACGCGTCGATGGACATCGGCGGCCCCGGTGCTCAGCTGCGGGTCGGCACCGAGGACGCCCCGATGAAGGGCCGCGCGGACTCGACTTACCGCTACACCGTGCTGGACACGATCGGCGGCGGCACGTCCGAGGTGCAGAAGAACATCATCGCGCGCCGTGGGCTCGGCCTGCCGAAGAACTTCTGATGGGCACCACCGAACTCCTGTCCGGCGTCCGGGTCCTGGACCTGGCCAGCGTCGGGCCGGCGGCCCGCGCCTCGCGCTGGCTCGCCGACTTCGGTGCCGAGGTGGTGAAGGTCGGCCCGGTGCCCGCCCGAAAGGGTGTGCAGATCGAGCCGCCGTTCTTCTCGTACAGCGCGGGGCGTCGCATGAAGCGCGCCCAGCTGGACCTGAAGACCGCCGAGGGCAAAGCCGCGTTCCTGGCGATGGCCGCGGACGCCGACGTGGTCATCGAGAGCTTCCGGCCGGGTGTCGTGGACCGGCTCGGCATCGGCTACGCCGATGTGAAAGCCGTGAATCCGCGCATCGTGTACTGCTCGACCTCCGGGTTCGGGCAGACCGGGCCGAAGTCGCAGCAGGCCGGGCACGACATCAACTACCTGGCGGTCAGCGGCTTTCTGGCCTGCTCGACGCCGGGCGAGAACGGCCGTCCGCCGATTCCGGGCGCGACGGTCGCGGACAGCGCCGGTGGCGGCATGCACGCGGTGACGGCCATCCTGGCGGCGCTGTTCGGGCGGACCAACACCGGCGAGGGCAGCTTCCTCGACGTGTCGGTCGCCGACGGCGTGCTCGCGCTGATGGCGCTGAGCGTGGACGAGCACCTGGCGACGGGGGCTTCCCTGGAGCCCGGCGGCAGCCTGTTGATGGGCAAGTACGCCTGTTACGACGTCTACGCCACCGCTGACGGCGGCCACCTCGCGGTCGGCGCGATCGAGCACAAGTTCTGGGCCAACCTGTGCACGGCGCTCGGTCTGGAACAGAGGATCCCGCGCCAGATGGACGACACGGTCCAGGACGATATCCGTACGGAATTCCGTACGGTCTTCGCTTCGAAGACCCGGGACGAATGGGTGGCCGTCCTCGACGGCATCGACGTGTGCGTGTCGCCTGTGCTCTCCATCCCGGAGGTCGCGGCCGACCCGCAGTTCGACGCGCGCGGGGCGATCACTTCCGCCGTGCACCCCGAGCGGGGCGAATTCCGGCAGACAGCACCGCTGTTGGCCGGCATGGTCAAGCCCGAGGGCCCGTACGGACTGCCTGACGGAAGCACCTGCACGGCGGAACTCCTCGCCGCGGCCGGCTATTCCACCGGGAAGATCGACGAACTGCGCGCGTCAGGAGCGGTGGCATGACTCAACTCCCCACGGAACTCCCGGCGGACGTAAGCGACTTGATCGGCAAGGTCCAGTACGAGAAGACCTCCGACTTCCCGGCGGAGCAGGGCTACGTGTGGACCGCCTGTGCGGCGGTCTTCAACGGCAACCCGATCTACTGGGACCCGGCGGTCGCGCAGGAGATCACCGATGGGCCGACCACGCCACTGTCGCTGCTCTCTGCCTGGCAGCGCCCGCACTACTGGGCTCCGGGCTCCGACGGCGAACAGCTCGCGCTCCAGGTGCACTTCGACCTCAAGACGCGGCTCGACCTGCCCGAGGCGATCATCTCGGAGTACACCAGCGTCTTCCACGAACCGGTGCGCATCGGCGACGTCGTGTCGTTCTGTCAGGTCCTGAAGGTCGTCAGCGACGTCAAGACCACGCGAGTCGGTACGGGCCGCTTCTGGACCATCGACGTGGAGTACCGCAACCAGCGCGGTGACCTGTGCGGCGTCGAATCGTACACAGGGTTCGGCTACCGCCGACCTGAGCAGAGCGGCGACCACCGACCTGAGCAGAGCGGCGACCACCGTCCCGAGAGCCCGGCAAAGGAGGCGTCGAAGTGATCACCCTGGACAGTGTGAAACCCGGCGACGAACTTCCGGAGCTTTCGTACGACGTCACCAGCACCACCGTGGTGCTCGGCGCCCTGGCCTCCCGTGACTGGCGGCCGATGCACCACGACCACGAGTTCGCGACCGTCCGCAACGGCGTCCGCGACATCTTCCTGAACACGCCGAACCAGGCCTCCTGGTTTGAGCGTTGGCTCACCGACTGGACCGGCCCCAAGGGGCGGCTCGGCCGGCTGACCTTCCAGATGCGTACGCCCGTCTTCCCCGGCGACACCATGGTGATGACCGGAACCGTGACGGATGTATCGACCGACGAGACCGGCTGCGGCTGGATCTCCGCGACCGCGAAGGTCACCGTCGGCCAAGAAGACGGAACGCAGACCGTGTGCACAACCTGCACACTGCGCATCGCCGTACCAGTAGACGACAACGACAACCCGTGGCAGCGCCGCGGCGACACGTGGAAGCCTTGAGGAGCCCGAAGTGGATCTCGATTTCACCCAGGAACAGGACATCCTCCGCGACACGGTCCGCGGCCTGTGCACCCGGCACTCCGGGCTGGATGTCGTACGGAACCTTGAAAACGACGAGCACGGCTACGACGACGGGTTCTGGCGGAAGTTCGCCGAGTCGGGCCTGGTCGGACTGACGCTGCCCGAGGAGTACGACGGCTCTGCCATGTCGATGCTCGACGCGGTCGTGGTGTACGAGGAACTGGGCCGTTCGCTGGCCCCGTCCCCGCACTTCGTCAGCTCCGTGCTGGCCGGCGGGGCACTGACCCGCTCGGACAACGAGGACCTGCGCAAGCAGTGGCTGCCGAAGATCGCGTCCGGCGAGAAGGTCGTCTCGGTGGCGTGGCTGGAGCCGGACAACGGCTTCGGTGCCAAGGGTGTTCAGCTGACCGCTGTGCAGACTGCGGACGGCTGGGCGCTGAGCGGCGCCAAGCGGCACGTTCCGTACGCCAAGGCCGCCGACGCGCTCCTTGTGCTCGCGCGTACGGAGTCAGGACCGATTGTCCTGCTCGTCGACGCTTCGGCTGAGGGCATCTCCCTCACCCGGCAGCAGACCATCGCCACCGACACCCAGTACCGGGTGGACTTCGACGGCGTGAACGTGCCCGCTTCGGCCCTGGTCACCCAGGACTGGAACGTCTGGGAGGAGACCATGCTCGACGGTCTTGTCCTGGCCGCCGCCCAGGCGGTCGGCGGTGCCCGGCGCGCCCTGGAGATCAGCGTCGACTACGCGAACACCCGGCAGCAGTTCGACAAACCGCTGGGCGCGTTCCAGTCGATCTCGCACTACCTGGCCGACGCGTCGGCCGCGGTGGACGGTGCGGAGATCCTCGTCCGCGAGGCCGCGTGGGCCCGGGACAACGGCCGCTCGGCCACCGGACTGGCGCCGATGGCCAAGCAGTTCGCATGCAAGACGTACCGCGAAGTCACGGACATGGCCGTGCACATCCACGGCGGTATGGGCTTCACGATGGAGTGCGACGTGCAGTTGTATTTCCGCCGGGCGAAGTCGCTCCAGCTCAACTGGTACGACGACCGGCACTTGCAGGAACTGATCGCGGCGGACGTGCTGGACGCCGCGTAAGCGCTTTACCTGAGAGGGGCCCGCCGGACTGCCGCGGCGGACCCCTTCACCCTTTCGGATGAACTGTCAGGATTGCCGTCCACCAAACACGTGTGCCTGACGACCACGCCTGTGCCTGATCACTCCCGACCTCAGCCCGATGAGAGCCCAGTTCAGCGTAGTTGGCCCCGGCCAGCGTGTGAGACTCCGGCAGGAATCGGGCCGTCGATTCCGGCAAAAACCGGCCACGAAAATCAACACCCTGAATATCTACAGGGTGGAAAACCCATGACGCCCGGGTAACGCTCCCGACTACTTCGAGCCCGGCGTCCACTTGATTCCGAACCGGTAGGCACGGGAGATCGTCTCGTGCAGGCTCCGTTTCGGGTCAGGCATGAACCACTGGACTTCGTGCTGAACGATGAGATCGCCTTTGTTCCGCTTGAGCAATGCGATAGCGCATGCGCGTGCACCTGGCGGGCACCCGCCGAGGTTCACCACCAACCGGTGGCCCCCGTCCGCGTACAAGGTTGCCACCGCGTCGAGACCGCGAAAATCACCCACACCTTCATAGATGTAGACGTAGACGAGCAGCCTGGAGAACTCCTCCTGCCTGTCCAGGTTGATGAAGAGGTTCTCCCCGCCCTGAATTTCGCCTGTACGGTCATCCCGGTCAAGTGCGATATAGGGGAAAGTGTCCAGCGCCCCGAAGGCATCGCCCAGGGCCTGGACCACTGTTTTGCTTCCATCCGCGTACTTGACCATGCAACCGAGGTCAAGATCGAAATCAGTCACCGTCCCGACGCGCATCGAGGCCCTAAGCCTACGGAAGAGCCCCTTCGCTTCGGCCGCCTGCTGTAGCGCGACAGTCCTGGGCGACGTCCAGTTCAGGTTGACTCTGATCCGTCCGGTCGTAATGCCGCTCTTGGTCAGCGACACGACTGGCGCCGACTTTGTCAGGACAACCTTCGTCGCGGCCGCTCCGACGCCGGCCCACTCGTTCTTCAGAGCCACTTGGCCACACCTCCGTGGCCGGAGCAAGTGCCGCGCCGGTTTTTCGAGTACGACAACGTGCGGTCCTCGCATACTGCGCTGGCCGACCCGTAGTTCTGCGTATCCGCGTCGGCTTCTCCGCCCGACGAACCCGAACCACCACTTGACGAACCGCCACCAGAGGTGCCGGAGCCCGTTGTGTCTGCGGTCGCGGTGACCGTAACTGTCGCAGTGACCGTCGGCGCGGCAGTCGGGTCCTTGTAGACCTCGACCGTCGAATGGACGGTCGGGCCCGTGGTGACTGTGACTGCGGCCGTCGGCCACAGAGATGGCGCGGCCGTGACAGTCGCCGTCGGAACGGCCGGTTTGGCATCCTTGTCCGACGCTCCGTCGGCACCTCCGACACTGGCACCCAGCACCAGGAAGAGCACTGCGGTGACCGGCAGGAGAACACGCCTGCGCAGCCACCGACCGGATCGTCCGGACTGCGGATGCGGCAAGTTGAACTGCGTCGTGCCGAACGGATTACCCATGTTGCTGTTTTCCCCACCCTGGTATGCACCCGTTCTGCTGCCGACGGACCCACTCGGTCTTTCCCCCCACGGGAATGCAGGTCATCACGTCAAGCGGCAGAGTGCAGAAGATCCCACGCCGACACCTGCCCGGAGCGGGTCTCCGGCGTTGCTGTCAAACGGGATTGCCGCAGTCACCCTAGCGATCACCTGCGGCAGATGGAAGATCCATTGCGACACCCGTTTGGTCAGATATGGGAATCACCCGCCACCTCGGGTCCAGCACGCACCGATCGCGGGCTTGACGCTGCGGTGATCTCGGGTTTTCCACCCTCCGGGGGCAGGGTGGAAAACCCGAGATCACCGCAGAATCTTGCTGGTCACAGCCCCGCTGCCAGCACTTCCTCGTTCTCCTCAGCCCCGCCGAACTGCGTAGCGTGCACCCACGCCCGCTTCATGAAGAGGTGCACATCGACCTCCCACGTGAAGCCCATCCCGCCGTGCACCTGCGTCGCGTCCTTGCCGTTGCGCGTCGCCGCGTCGTCGGCCATCAGCTTTGCGACCAGGGCCGCCGTACGCACGTCGCCGACGATCCCGTCGTCCAGGACCACCGCCGCGTAGTAGACGGACGACCGAGCGACCTCAGTGCGCACGAGCATGTCGGCGCACAGGTGCTTGACCGCCTGGAAGCTGCCGATGAGCCGGCCGAACTGCTCGCGCTCCTTGGCATATTGCGTCGCCAGTTCGGTCAGTCGTCCGGAGATCCCCAGTTGGAGGGCCGCGGTCAGGACCGCCGCGGTACGGCGGAACTCGTCGGCGTCCACGTCCAGCCGCACGCCTTCCGGCAGCGACTTCACGTGGTGCAGCGGGGTGAACGGGTCCACCAGGTGGGTGATCGCGACTGCTTCCACAGTCTGCGGCTCGGCCCGGTAGACGCCGTCCTCGCACAGCACG
Organism: Kitasatospora sp. UYEF31; assembly: GCF_057291755.1. Taxonomy (NCBI): domain Bacteria; kingdom Bacillati; phylum Actinomycetota; class Actinomycetes; order Kitasatosporales; family Streptomycetaceae; genus Kitasatospora; species Kitasatospora sp. UYEF31. The sequence continues at coordinate 51,458 of NZ_JBXAWK010000038.1, read as the reverse complement.
AGGAGAACGTCGAGGGCGTCCAAGTGCTCGACCAGCAGCGGTACTTGGTCAGCTTCGAGCAGGCCGACGACCCACTCGCCCGACGCGGCCTTCTCCCCCAGCTCACCGTCGAGCGAGGCGGCCAGGTGGGTGGCGACGATCGGTCCGGGGACCAGGGCGCGCCCGGCTTCTTCGTAGACCAGCACCGCTTCGGGTGTGCCGAGGCCGACGCCGCCCTTGTCCTCGGGCAGCCGCAGCGCGAAGAAGCCCGTTTCGGCCAGTTCGTTCCACAGTTTGCGGTCGACCTTGCCGGGGACTCCGGTGGAATCGAGCAGCTTGCGCATCCGGTCCCGGTCGAACCGGCCGGTCAGGAAGTCCCGTACGCCGGACTGGAGGTCGCGCTGGTCCTCACTGAGCTGAAAGTCCATGTCAGCGCTCCTTGGGGAGTCCGAGGATGCGCTCCCCGACGATGTTCCGCTGGATCTGGGACGTGCCCGCGGCGATCGTGTAGGAGAGCGAGGAAAGACGCTCGTCCATGATCTGTCCGCTGGGCAGGTCCGCGACGTCCTCGACGACCAGTGCGGCCCGGTCGAGCAGCCGGTGGGCGAGTTCGTACAGTTTCTGCTTGGTCTCACTGAACCGCAGCTTGAAGACCGAGCCGCCGATGCCGGGCACCCCGGAGCGCTGGGCTTCGGAGACGTTCCACTTGGTCAGCGCCCACAGTGCTTCGAACTCGGCGGCCAGATGGCCCAGTTCACGCTTCAGTGCGATGTCGTCCCAGGCGGTGCCGCCCTTGCGCGGGATCTTGCGGGCCAGCGCGGCCAGTTCGCGCACCGTGCGCTGGCACGCGACGACCTCGCTCACAAACGCCGTACCGCGCTCGAAGGACAGCGTCACCATGGTGACCCGCCAGCCGTCGTTCTCGTCGCCGACGCGGTTGGCCACCGGCACCCGTACGTCGTCGAAGAAGACCTCGGCGAACTCGGTGGAGCCCATGACCGTGGTCAGCGGGCGCACCGTGATGCCGGGGGTGTCCATCGGCACGACAAGCCAGGTGATGCCCTTGTGCTTCGGCGCGTCGGGGTCGGTGCGCACCAACATCTCGCAGTAGTCCGACACTTCAGCGTGCGAAGTCCAGATCTTGGAGCCGTTGATGACGTAATCGTCGCCGTCGCGGACCGCGCGGGTGCGCAGTGACGCCAGGTCAGACCCTGCGCCGGGCTCGGAGAAGCCCTGGCACCAGACCTCGTCGCCACTGAGGATGCCCGGCAGGTACTTCTTCTTCTGCTCAAGCGTGCCCGCGGCGTTGATGGTGGGTCCGGCGTGCAGGAGGCCGACGAAGTTGGCGCCGACGTACGGCGCGCCCGCCCGCTCGGTCTCCTCCAGGAAGATCAGGTGTTCGGTCGGGGTCGCGCCCCGACCACCGGCTTCCTCGGGCCAGTTGATCCCGGCGTATCCGGCGTCGTACAGCATGCGCTGCCACGCCGTGTCGTAGGCGCGGCGGGCCGGCCAGTCGTCCCGGTCGGCCTTCGGCGGCAGTTTGGGCAGGGCCTCGTCGAGCCAGGCCCGCAGTTCGGTGCGGAAGGCCTCTTCGGCCTCCGTGTACCTCAGGTCCATCGTGCTACCCCTCAGGCGCCGTAGACGGGGGTGGGCTCAGGTGCTTCATCAATCAACTTGCGTACCACTGGGCCGAGTTCGGATGGTTCCCACTTGCGTCCGGCTTTGGCCTCGGGGCCGTGCTGCCAGCCGGTCGCGACGGAGACCTTGTCGCCTTCGACCTCGAAGACGCGGCCGGTGATGTCCTTGGACTCTGCCGAGCCCAGCCACACCAGCAGCGGTGAGACGTTCGCCGGGTCGTAGAAGTCGAACGAGTCATCCGTCGGCTTCGCCACCATGTCGGGCATGGCCTCTTCGGTCATCCGCGTACGGGCCGCCGGTGCGATGGCGTTGGCGGTGACGCCGTACCGGCCCATCTCCACCGAGGCGACCTGGGTCAGCGCGACGATGCCGGCTTTGGCGGCGGCGTAGTTGCCCTGCCCGACGCTGCCCATGAGGCCCGCGCCCGAGGAGGTGTTGATGATGCGCGCGTCGACGGTGTTGCCCGCCTTGGCCTGGCCGCGCCAGTAGGCACCGGCGTGGTGCATCGTGGCGAAGTGGCCCTTGAGGTGCACCCGTACGACTGCGTCGAACTCGGCCTCGCCGAGTGAGACGAGCATCCGGTCGCGCAGGAACCCGGCGTTGTTGACCAGGACGTCCAGGCCGCCGAAGGTGTCGACCGCCGTGCGCACGAGCCGCAGCGAGCCGTCCCAGTCGGCGACGTCGTCGGTGTTCGCTACGGCCTTGCCGCCGGCCGCGACGATCTCGTCGACGACCTGCTGGGCGGGGCCGGGCGAACGCCCGTCGCCCTCGCGCGACGCACCGATGTCGTTGACGACCACGCTCGCGCCCGCGCGGGCGAACGCCAGCGCGTGCTCACGTCCCAGGCCACCACCGGCACCCGTCACGATGACTACGCGCCCGTCGCATATTCCGCTCATGTCGACCCCTTTGAATTTAAGTCTTGGCGTACGGAGAACCCCAGACGACCGCCGCGCAACCTGGCGACGACAGGGCCGCGTTACTTACCGGCGGTGCGGTCCTTGTCGAAGTCCAGGTCGAGCATCCGGATGGCGTTGCCGCGGATGACTTTGTAGACAGTCTCCGCGCCGAGCCCGGCGAGGTGCTCTTCGGCGATCTTCTTGGTGTGCGGCCAGGTCGAGTCGACGTGCGGGTAGTCGGTCTCGAAGGTCACGTTGTCCACCCCGATGACGTCCAGGGAGTTCACACCGTGCCGGTCGCGGAAGAAGCACGCGAACATGTTCTTGCGGAAGTAGTACGAGGGCGGCTCCACCAGAGCCTTGCTGACGCCCGCCCAGGCCCGGTGTTCCTCCCAGACATCGTCCATCCGCTCCAGGGCGTACGGGATCCAGCCCATCTGCCCCTCGGAGTAGGCCAGTTTGATCTTCGGGAAGCGGGCCGGGACGCCGGCGAAGATGAAGTCCGCCATGGAGGCCATCGCGTTGTTGAAGCTCAGCGAGGCCTGGACGGCGGCCGGGGCGTCGGGCGACGCCGCGGGCATCGTCGAGGACGAGCCGATGTGCATGTTGATCGTGACGCCCAGATCGGCGCAGACCTCGAAGAACGGGTCCCAGTAGCCGGTGTGGATCGACGGCAGGCCGAGGAACGCCGGGATCTCGGAGAAGCACACAGCGGTCACGCCGCGGGCCCGGTTGCGCTTGATCTCCTCGACCGCGAGCTGCACGTCCCACAGCGGGATGATGATCAGCGGGATGAGCCGGCCGCCGGAGTCACCGCACCACTCCTCGACCATCCAGTCGTTGTACGCGCGGACGCACGCGAGCGCGACTTCCTTGTCCTTGGCCTCGGAGAACGTCTGGCCGCAGAACCGCGGGAAGGTCGGGAAGCACAGCGACGCCTCGACATGGTTGAGGTCCATGTCCTTGAGCCGCTCGGCCGGGTCGTGCAGGCCGGGGCGCATCTCCGCACGGGTGATGCCCTCAAGCGTCATCTGGTCGCGGCTGAAGCCGACGGCCGCGATGTTCCGCTTGTACGGGAACTTCAGATCCTCGTAGAACCACCAGTCGGCGGGGGGTCCGTTCTCGTTCGTCGTGATCTTGTAGCCGTTGCCGATGAACTCCAGCTGCCCGATGCCGGTGGTGACCGCCCTGGGGCCACGCTCGTGGAACTTCTTCGGCAGCCACCGGTCAAACAAGTGCGCGGGCTCGATGACGTGGTCGTCGACGCTGATGATCTTCGGGAGTTCACCGAAGGTGTTCCCGGATCCCACTGTCACCTGCTCGGTTTCGGTGGCGCTCACGCGGCCCCTCCTGCCTTACTGTGCTCAATCTGATGGACCGTCAGATAAAGCGTATTCTCCGACTACTCGAACATCAAGCCGACGGACCGTCAGGAGTCTCACATGGCGCTGGATATCACTCGTCTGGTCCACCCCGGTCACACTGCGCTGGTAACCCAGGAGTGCCAGACCGGAATCATCGGGACCGCCGCGGTCTTCCCCGCGCTGGCCGAGCAGTGCGCCGGGATGATCCAGGCCATCGGCGGACTGACCGCGGCGGCCCGCGCGGCCGGGGTCCCGGTGCTGCACTGCCTCGCGGTGCGCCGCCCCGACGGTCTGGGCGCCAATCGCAACGCCCGGATGCTGGCCGCCGCCGCGAAGGCCCCCGTACAGCTGACACCGGGAACTGAAGCTACGTCACTTCACCCCGGGATCGGGGCGCTTGGGACCGATCTGCGCTTCGAGCGCCTGCACGGCCTCGGCCCGATGGCTGATACGGGCCTGGCCTCCGTACTGCGGAATCTCGGGGTGTCGACCATCGTCGGCGTCGGTGTGTCACTGAACGTTGGCATGCTGAACTTCGCGATGGACGCGGTGAATTCGGGATTCCAATTCGTGATCCCACGCGAATGCGTGGCCGGATTCCCGCGCGAATACGCGGAGGCCGTGCTCGCCAACACCCTGGGCGCGATCGCCACCGTCACCACGACGGCCGACCTTACGACTGCTTGGCAGGCGCATCCGGCGAATTGAGCTGACTGACCGCCAACAGAACGATTCAGCTGATCAGTTCAGTGATCCGCTCCCGCATCGTGCGGTCCAGGTCGGACGTACGCCGGTCGTCGAACCCGATTTCGCCGAGTCGCTCAAAATGTGGCTCGGCGGCTGTGGTCAGACGGCCGATCATCCGACGGATCGCCTTCCCCGGCACCTCGAAGCGCTCCGCGAAAGTGGCCAGCGCCGATCCGGTGATCCGACTGTCCCGACCGTCGATCTTCAATGCCATGCTGCGGTCCCGGTAAGGCAAGGTGCTGACCAGGTCATAGGAGGGCGTCGGGCGCACCGAGTCCGGGTCGGGGGCGAAGACGGAAACATTCTTGGCATGCAGGTCTCCGTTCCCGATCAAATACGAGAAGGCAGCCAGGCGCACCAGATCCAGCACCGCCGCGCGTGGCACTGAGACCGCGTCTACCACTGCTTGCACGACATCGCGGTAAGACATGCGGTATTTGTCCGCCGGCCAGAGGCCTGCCAGCTGGCAGGCATCCTCCTGAGCGACCCTGCCGATCTCCCCGCCCTTCCCTCGAAAGCGGTCGAACCGCTGGACCAGCAGGCCGACTTCCCCGTCCCGGTCATGGAGAAGGGTGTGCCGTGGGACGGTCAAGCCGCAGTCGGCAGCCATCCCGAGGAAGAAGTGCTCGTTCTGGACGAGTCTCGGCACTGTGGGCGGGTTCAGCTTGAGAATGTGTCCCGCTCCGCCGTAAGCCACCGGAAACGAAACCATCCGGTCCGAGACCTTGTCCTGAACCCCTGGCACAGCCTCGACCCGCGGGGAGACCGGGTCCACCGCCCGGGTGAAGAGCTCGGCGAAACGAACCTCGCCCGGAGTCACCATCTCAGGCACGAAGGTCGCCGCACCTGGCTTGACTCCTGCGGGGAGGATCTGAACATCGCCGATGCAGTCGGCACCCACAGCCAAGAGCAAGGACAGTTCGTCATTCATCGAGGTCTTCACCGATTGGACGACCGCTGCCAGCCGGGCACCTTCCGGCAGCAGGCCTGCGAAGAACGCCGGTACCGCGCCGGCAGCAGCCTTAAAGGGTGCCGGGCGTCGCGGCAGGGTGAATGCCACATGCCGCCCACCCGACTCCAGGTAGTCCCGGTCGTAGCGGAAGTCCGTCCCGGAGCCGCTCCGGGTCAGTCGTCCGGCGAGGACGCCGTTCTTGTACACATCGGCGACCTCAACCTCACGCACGTCGACCAGACTGCTCACGACTGTCCCCTCCGGCCGGGTGTCGCGGTCAAAGTCAGTCCCAATGCTTTGCACACCTCTGCGGTTTTCCCCAACGACACACCAGCGCGCCCGTTTTCGAGTTCACCGACAAGGCGTCGCCCCACCCCCGAGAGGTCTGCCAACTCCTGCTGGGTGAGCCCGGCCGAGCGTCTGCGCGCTTGGATCGCCGCGCCGAGAGCTTCCAGCATTTGATCCTCCAATGTTCCCGATAGCGCACATTCATGGCCGTCGAGCCAGAGTAGACCGCTAATCAGCGGCAAATGCTCCTGATCGGGAACATTCACTCATTCGGCAGACCATCAGACGCGCGATTCCAGGAAAATGCTCCCGATCGGGAACATCCCAAAGCGGCAGAAGAGGTACGGAAACACCAGAGCGACGCCCCGGCACAGCCGCCTGGGACGCCGCTCGGAAAGTAGCGAAGCCGCTCGGAAAGTAGCGAAAACGCTCAGAAAGTAGCGAAGCCGCTCACCTCTTCGCCCACGCCTTCGCGTTGTACTCATCGCGCAGTTTGTACTTCAGCACCTTGCGCAGCGTCTCGTTGCGCGGCAGCGCGTCGACGATCTCCAGCTGCTCCGGCACCTTCTGCATCATCATGCCGGCGCCCTTGAGGTAGGCGACCATCTCCACGACGGTCAGGTCGTCCTCGCCCGCCTGACGCTCCACCACGGCGCAGACCCGCTCGCCGCGTTCGCGGTCGAGCAGCCCGATGACCGCGCAGTCGGCGACCTTCGGGTGGTTGAACAGCTGGTCCTCGATCTCCCGGGCGGAGATGTTCTCGCCCTTGCGGATGATCACGTCCTTGAGGCGTCCGGTGATGGCCAGGTGGCCGTCGGCGCGGAGCTTGCCGAGGTCGCCCGTACGGAAGAACCCGTCGGTGTCGAACGCGTCGGCGTTCAGCGACTCGTCGGTGTAGCCCTTGAAGATCATCGGGCCGCGCAGCCGGATCTCGCCTTCCTCACCGGTTTCGGCGCGGGTCTCGTCGGCGCGGACGATGTGCACCTCGATGCCGGACACCGGCTTGCCCTCGGTGTGCGCGCGCTGCTCCTCGGAGTCGTGCGGGCCGCCCTGCGCGATCATCGGGGATTCGGTCATGCCGTAGCCGTGGCAGAGGATCGCCCGCATCTCGTCCCGGACCTCGGCGACCAGCTCCGGCGGCTTGGGCGCGCCGCCCCCGGAGACGATCCGCAGGGTCGGGATGATCTTCTCGCCGGGCTGTTTGCGCTGCTCGTTGAGGAAGGCCGAGTAGAACGCGGTGGACCCACCGATCATGGTGACGTTGTGCCGTTTGTAGACCGGGATCACCCCCGCCGGGTCGAAGGTCTCGATGATCACCGTGGGGAAGCCGGTGATCAGCAGGGTGTTGACATAGTCCGGCCCGGCGATGTGTGCGTACGGGAAAGCCATGGAGCCGACGTCCGTCTCGGACATGTCCAAGGCCTCGGCCAGGCCGCGGCCGCCGGCGATGAGCGTGCCGTCGGTGTGCTGGACACCCTTGGGGTCCGAGGTCGTGCCCGAGGTGTAGTAGAGCCAGCGGACCGTGTCGCCGTCGGTGGGCGCCGGGGGCAGCGTCGCCGGGTCACCTTCGGGGAGTTCGTCGTACGCGACCAGGATCTTCGGCGGGTTTGTCATCTCCTTGGCCACACCTTCGGCCATGGCGACGAAGTCGTGGCCCTTCCAGGTGCCGGGGCACAGGAAGAACTCGGCCCCGGTCTGCTGGAGACAGAAGCCGACTTCCTTGTCCCGGTAGAAGGGGATGATCGGGTTCTGGACCACGCCGAGCCGCGACAGCGCGAACGACAGGACGATCGACTCCATCCGGGTCGGCAGCTGCCAGGTGACCTTGGTACCACTGCCGATCCCGAGCGCCAGGTAGCCGGCCGCGACCCGCTCCGCCCACGCCTTGAACTCGGCGAAGGTGACCTGGCGGTCGTCGGCGTCGCACAGCATGGGGACGTCCGGCGAATCGGCGGCCCGGCGCTCGACGAGCTCCCAGAGCGTCGTGGCGTCATAGATCGGCTGTGACACGGGTGTCCTCCCACGCGAAGGCAGCCGGGGGCGATCGCCCACAGCCCGCCACGACTAACCAACATCGCCTGACGGTACGTCAGATCCATGATCGTCCGGAAGGGCAAACGGTGGCGATCATCGCTCACGCGGGGTGACACCCGTCACCAGTTAGTTGAGCTTCTGCGCCGCCTCTGCCGCCCAGTAGGTGAGAATCGACTTCGCCCCGGCCCGGCGGATGGACGTCAGCGTCTCCAGCATCACGCGCTCCCGGTCGATCCAGCCGCGCTCCGCCGCCGCCTCGACCATCGCGTACTCGCCGGACACCTGGTAGGCCGCGACCGGCACATGGGCGATCTCCGCGATCCGGTGCAGGATGTCGAGGTAGGCCATGGCGGGCTTCACCATCACCATGTCGGCGCCCTCCTCCAGGTCCAGGAGGACCTCGCGGATGGACTCCTCGGCGTTGGCGGGATCCTGCTGGTAGGTCTTGCGGTCACCCTGGAGCGACGAGTCGACTGCCTCACGGAACGGGCCGTAGAAGGCGCTCGCATACTTCGCGCTGTACGCCAGGATCGCCGTGTCCACGAACCCCGCCGAGTCCAACGCCTCACGGACGACCCGGATCTGACCGTCCATCATGCCGCTCGGGCCGACCATGTGCGCCCCGGCCCGCGCCTGGACCACAGCCATCTCGGCGTAGCGCTCCAGCGTCGCGTCGTTGTCCACCGAGCCGTCGTCGGCCACGATCCCGCAGTGGCCGTGGTCGGTGAACTCGTCCAGGCACAGGTCGGACATGACCACCAGGCTGTCCCCGACTTCGTCGCGGACATCGCGCAGTGCCACCTGGAGGATGCCGTCCGGGTCGGTGCCGGCCGAGCCGACCGCATCCTTGTGCTGCGGGATGCCGAACAGCATCACCCCGCCGAGGCCGAGCGAGGACGCCTCACGGACGGCTTTGCGCAGCGTTTCGCGGGTGTGCTGGACGACACCGGGCATCGACGACACCGGCACGGCGTCGGTGATGCCCTCGCGGACGAACAGCGGGAGGATCAGATCTGCGGGCCGTACGGAAGTCTCGGCCACCAGGCGGCGCATCGCCGGTGTGGTGCGGAGCCGACGCGGTCGGTGATTGGGAAATGCCATGCGTACAAGTCTCCCTCAGGCTGTACCTGCCCGGGGGAGCAACCCCCGGACTCCCAGCCGAAAAACGAGCGGCCCCGGAGAACTCTCGTTCTCCGGGGCCGCTCACCTGTTCGACTTCGCTACTTCGCGCTCTTGCGGCGCGAACCCGGACGGCGCTCGCTCGGCTTGGTGACCGGATCGCCGGCCTCCAGGAGCGCCGCGCGGCGGGCCCCGCCGAACTCGGCCAGGGCCTCGGCCAGCGCCGAGACCGAAGGCTCCGGCGCCATGACATCCACCCGCAGGCCGTGCTCCTCGGCGGTCTTCGCCGTGGCCGGGCCGATGCAGGCGATGATCGTGACCGCATGCGGCTTGCCGGCGATGCCGACCAGGTTGCGCACGGTCGAGGACGAGGTGAACATGACGGCGTCGAAGCCACCGCCCTTGATCGCCTCGCGGGTGTCGGCGGGCGGCGGCGCGGCGCGGACCGTACGGTACGCGGTGACGTCGTCGACCTCCCAGCCGAGCTCGATCAGACCGGCCACCAGGGTCTCGGTGGCGATGTCCGCACGCGGCAGGAACACCCGGTCGATCGGGTCGAAGACCGGGTCGTACGGCGGCCAGTCCTCAAGGAGGCCGGCAGCCGACTGCTCGCCGGTGGGCACCAGATCCGGCTTCACACCAAAGTCGACCAGTGCCTGCGCGGTCTGCTCGCCGACGGCGGCGACCTTGATTCCCGCGAACGCGCGGGCGTCCAGGCCGTACTCCTCGAAGCGCTCACGGACCGCCTTGACCGCATTGGTCGAGGTGAACGCGATCCATTCGTAGCGCCCGGTGACCAGGCCCTTGACCGCGCGCTCCATCTGCTGCGGAGTACGCGGCGGCTCGACGGCGATGGTCGGCACCTCATGCGGCACCGCACCGTACGAACGCAGCTGCTCGGACAGCGTGGCGGCCTGCTCCTTGGTCCGCGGGACCAGGACCTTCCAGCCGAACAGCTGCTTGGTCTCGAACCACGACAGGGCGTCGCGCTGGGCGACGACCTCGCCGATGACGACCACAGCCGGCATCGCGGGGGCGAGCAGGCCGAGCTTGTTGGCCTTCACCTCCGCTGCGATCTGCGCCAGTTTCCCGGTGATCGTCCGTTGGTCGGTCGTCGTGCCCTGGATCGTCACGGAGACCGGGGTGGCGGCCTTGCGGCCACCTGCCACGAGCTCCTGGGCGATCTCGCCGAGCCGGTCCAGGGGACCGCGCAGCACCAGGGTGCCGTCGGTCGCGCCGACGGTGGCCCAGTCCACGGACGGGTCGTTGATGTCGAGGACACGCACGCCCCCGCCGCTCTTGCCGTGCAGGGGGACACCTGCGTAAGCCGGCACCGCGGTCGACACCGGGACACCCGGGACGACCTCAAAGGGGATCTTCGCCTTGGCCACGGCGGCGATCTCCTCCGTGACTGCCTGATCGACGCACGGGTCGCCGTCGACTGTCCGGACGACGACCTTGCCGGCCTTGGCCGCGGCCACGACCAGCTTGGACCGGGCGGCCGCGGTCAGCGGCTCACCGCCGTCACCGGCAGCCGCGTCGATGACCTCGACGTCGGCCGCGGCGTGTGCCGTGACCGCCCGTCGGGTCGCCGGGTCGGCGACGATGACGTCGGCTTCCGCGATGACCTCGACGGCACGAAGTGTCAACAGCCGTGGGTCACCGGGACCGGCACCGACAAAGGTGACGGTTCCGCTGGGTTTCTTTTTCACTCTGGGGCTCAAGGGACGCGCTCCCCCATCAGACCGGAGGCACCCTGGGCGAGCAAGTCGTCGGCGAGCCGACGGCCGATGGCCTCGGCCTCTCCCAGGGGTCCGGTGGCGGACAACCGTACGCTCGCGGTGCCGTCGACTGATGCGACTACGGCCCGTAGGTACAGCTCGTAAACCTGCTCTTCGTCCGCACCGGCGTTCCCCGAACCGGTGGACGGACCCTCTCCCTCAACAACATCAGCAAGGGCGCCGACGGGGGCCGAACAACCGGCCTCCAGTCGGGCGAGCAGGGTGCGCTCAGCAGTCACGGCGGCCCGCGTGAACGGGTCGTCGAGGCCGCTGAGCAGGGTGACGAGGTCGGCGTTGTCCGCCGCACACTCGACGGCCAGAGCCCCTTGACCGGGGGCTGGCAACATCTGGAGGGGATCGAGGACCTCAGTGGCCTCATCCGCACGGCCGAGACGGACGAGGCCCGCCTTGGCAAGAATCACGGCATCGAGTTCGCCGGAAGTGACGAAGCCGATGCGGGTGTCGACATTGCCGCGGATCGGCAGGACCTCAAGGCCCAGGCCGAGCAACCGCAGCTGCGCGGCCCGACGCGGCGAACCGGTGCCGACCCTGGCCCCGCGCGGCAGTTCGCCGAGCGTCAGGCCGTCACGGGCGATCAGCGCGTCGCGCGGGTCCTCCCGCTGGGGGATCGCCGCGAGCACCAGCTCGGCCGGCTGCCCCGTGGGCAGGTCCTTCAGCGAGTGGACCGCGAAGTCGATCTCCCCGGCGAGCAGGGCGTCGCGCAGGGCGTTGACGAACACGCCCGTCCCGCCGATCTGCGCCAGGTTCTCCTTGGAGACGTCGCCGAACGTGGTGATCTCCACCAGTTCGACGGGGCGTCCGGTCAGTTCGGTGACCGCGGCGGCCACGTGCCCGGACTGGGCCAAGGCGAGCTTGCTGCGCCGGGTCCCGAGTCGGAGAGGTGTGGTCATTCCTGCACCTCCTTCTTGACATCCGCGCGGCTGACGGCCGCGGCCGTTCCGGCACCCAGGTCGAAGAGCGTCCGCAGGGCCTCAGCGTACGAGGCACCGCCGGGCTCACCGGCGAGCTGTTTCACCCGCACAGTCGGAGCGTGCAGGAGTTTGTCCACCACACGCCGGACGGTCTGTTCGACCTCCGCGCGTGATTTGGCGTCGAGGTCCGGCACCCGGCCGTCGAGCCGGTGCAGCTCAGCGCTGACCACCTCGGCCGCCATGGTGCGCAGGGCAACCACGGTGGGAGTGATGTGCTGGGCCCGCTGGGCGGCGCCGAACGCCTCGACCTCGTCCTCGACGATGCCGCGCACCCGGTCCACGTCGGCGGCGGCGCTGGAACCCGGCGCCACCTCCGCGAGCGATTCCAGATCGATGACATGGACGCCTTCGAGCCCGCGGACCATCGGGTCCACGTCGCGGGGCATAGCGAGGTCCAGGAGGACCAGCGGGCGATGGTTCGTACGGTCCTGGCGGTGCTTCAGGACGTCTTCTATGTCCGCCAGGGTGATGACCTCACAGGCCGAACCGGTGCAGGAGATCACCAGGTCGGCCGCGGCCAGCGCCTCAGGCAGCGCGCTCATCGGGACGGCCTTGCCGCCCACCTGGTCGGCCAGGTGCTCAGCTCGGGCGTACGTCCGGTTGGCGATGACGATGTTGCCGGCCCCTGCGCGGCGCAGGGTCGCGGCGGCCAACGAGCTCATCGAACCTGCGCCGACGACCAGCGTGCGGCTGCCGCCGACGGGCCCGAGGTCGAGCTCCGCCTGCTCCAGGCCGAGGGTCACCAGGGACTGCCCGGCCCGGTCGATCGCGGTTTCACTGTGCGCCCGCTTGCCGACCCGCAGCGCCTGCTGGGTGAGCTCGTTGAGGAGCTTGCCCGCGGTCTGCTGCTCCTGGGCCAGCGCCAGGGCACCCTTGATCTGGCCGAGGACCTGCGCCTCGCCGACCACCATCGAGTCGAGTCCGGTGGCCACCGAGAACAGGTGGTGCACCGCACGCTCGTCGTAGTGGACGTACAGATGGGGCGTCAGCTCGTTCAGGGAGACCCCGGTGTGCTGCGCGAGGAGCTCGGACAGCTCGGCGACACCATTGTGGAAGCGGTCGACGTCGGCGTACAACTCGACCCGGTTGCAGGTCGAAAGGAGCAACGCTTCGAGGACGGGGCCCGCCGTGACGACATCGCGCAGCAGTTTGACCTGCGCGTCACCGCCGAGCGTGGTGCGCTCGAGCAGGCTGACCGGAGCCGTGCGATGGCTCAGGCCCACCACCAGGACACTCATGTGCTCTTCCTGCCGACGTTTCGGTTGGTACTTGCGTCCCCCCGGACATCACCTGTTCCCCCACGCGTGGCCCCGCCCAGCAGTGCCACGCGGGCCTGACACCCGTACGGACAGGTGCCCGGCCCGGTCACGCGGGCATCACCTCGGCCGGACCGACTTCGTCCTTCACCGCGGCAGTCGTGCCCGCACGTGTGCGTGCCGCCGGCTGCGGCACTCTGTTCGCGGCCGGTCCGCGCATGCGCTCGGGCAGGACCGACGGTTCGACGCCGAGCTTGCGCTGCTCGTGGAAGGCGAGGATCTGCAACTCGATCGACAGGTCGACCTTGCGTACGTCCACGCCCTCAGGCACGGTCAGCACCGTCGGCGCGAAGTTCAGAATGCTGGTGATCCCGGCGGCGACCATCCGGTCGGCGACCGGCTGGGCGGCCGGCGCCGGGGTGGTGATCACGCCGATCGAGACGTTGTCGTCCCGGACGATCCGCTCAAGTTCGTCCATATGCCGCACGACCATGCCGGCGACCCGCTGTCCGGAGACCGCGTGGTCGGCGTCGAGGAGGGCGGCGACCCGGAACCCGCGGGAAGCGAAACCGCCGTAGTTGGCGAGCGCGTGACCCAGGTTTCCAATGCCGACGATGACCACGGGCCAGTCGTGGGTGAGCCCGAGTTCACGCGAAATCTGGTAGACGAGATACTCGACGTCGTAACCGACTCCGCGGGTGCCGTACGAGCCGAGGTACGACAGATCCTTGCGCAACTTCGCCGAATTCACTCCGGCGGCGGTGGCCAGCTCTTCGGAGGAAACCGTCGGGACACTCCGCTCGGACAATCCCGTCAGCGCCCTCAGGTACAGCGGGAGCCGCGCCACCGTCGCCTCGGGGATACCGCGTCCCCGCTGCGCCGGTCGCTCGGTACGGCCTGTAGCCACGGTGCTCCTGAGGGTCTGGGCGATGCTCGCCCGGGGGTGCTCGAGGTGGGATCTGCCTGCCAGGTTAGGCTTTTGTGAACGCGTGCACAAAGCTGCTGTCCGCTTTGTCCATCCGGCGTGACGCTCGTCACGTGGATGGTTACCGGCGATTGCGTGACATCCCCTACCTAGCGCGGGAAGTCGGCCGGGATGCGGCAATAGCCGCGTTCCGTGCGCGAAATCCATGCATACGCCACCGTACGGCAAACTTTGCCCGGGGCTCAAAGATCCAGCTCGGAGCACTTGTCGTACAAAGCTTAAGCGCTGATCCGGGGTGCCTAAAGCACACGCGCCACCCGGAGCCCCTGGCGCCGGGCTGTCCAGGGCTCAGGCGCCGAGTGCTCTGCGCAGCCGCTTCTCGTCGACCTTCCAGAAGTCGTGCTGCTTCCCGTCGATGAGCGTCACGGGGATCTGTTCCCAGTAGATGTGGTGCAATTCCTCGTTGCCCGGTGCGCTGATGTCCACCTCCTCGAACACCACGTCGAGCTCGTTTGCGACCCGTACCGCTGTCACCCGTGCGGCCTCACACAGATGGCAGCCCGGACGGGTCAGCAGGGTGACCGTGCGGGGCGTCAGGGGTTCGTCAGGTTGCGGCCGGCGGCCGGTCCAGCGACTGAAGGAGTTCACACGCCCGATTGTCCCCGCTTCCGGACGCTTCCCGTACGACTCCCTGGCCCCGCGTGCGGAAACCTCGACATCTCCCGGGTGACTGGACGCACACGATTAGTCACCCGCTCTTAACACAAGCAACACCCGGCCCGACTAAGCTCAGTTCATGGTTGTGCTGCGTCGTCATATCCCGAGCGTCCCGGCCATCCCCGCGATGCGGTCACTCCGAGCCCAGGCCGCCGTACGGGCGCAGACCGCCGGGCGGGCCGCCGCGGCTGCCGCACGGGTGGTCAAGCCGTCCAAGGCGCATGCGGAAACCGACAGCGAACCCGACGCGGCCACTGAAGCCGTCGAAGCCGCTCCGGCGGCACCCGCCGCCGTCGAACGACCGCTCGGCGCAGCCTTCTTCGACCTCGACAACACTGTGATGCGCGGCGCGTCGATCTTCCACATGGCCCGCGGCCTGTACGCCAGGGACTTCTTCCACAGCCGCGACCTCGCCCGGTTCGCCTGGCAGCAGGTGCGCTTCCGGGTCGGCGGCGAGCACATGGGCGATGTGGGCGAAGCCCAGGAGACCGCCCTGTCGTTCGTCAAGGGCCACAGTGTCGAAGAGGTCCGCGGGCTCGGCGAAGAGATCTTCGACGAGCACATGGCCGACAAGATCTGGCCAGGCACCCAGGCACTCACGCAGATGCACCTGGACGCGGGCCGCCAGGTCTGGCTGGTCACCGCCGCACCGGTGGAGATCGCCAGCACCATCGCCGAACGCCTCGGCCTCACCGGCGCGCTCGGCACCGTCTCCGAGACCGACCGCGGCGTGTACACCGGCCGCCTGGTCGGCGAACTGCTGCACGGTCAGGCGAAGGCCGAGGCGATGCTCGCCCTGGCCGAACGCGAAGGACTGACGCTCGCCGACTGCTCCGCGTACAGCGACTCCAGCAACGACATACCCATGCTCACGCTCGTCGGCGACCCCTGCGCGGTCAACCCCGACGCGAAACTGCGCAAGCACGCCCGCGAACACGGCTGGCGGGTCAAGGACTTCCGCACCGGCCGCAAGGCGGCCAGGATCGGCCTGCCGGCGGCGGCCGGGGTCGGCGCCCTCGCCGGCGCCTTGGCGGCGGGCACCGCGGTCCGCCGCAAGTTCGCCTGACTGCACCTCAGGCGATCCTGCCCGATCCGGAACAACCGGGCTTGATCCAGCGCGGCCTGACGTGATCCGGCTCGATCCAGCGCAGCCTGACGTGATCCGGCTCGATCCAGCGCGGCCCGACCCTGCCCGATCTGGTTCGATCCGGCTTGATCCAGTTTGATCCGACTTGATCCGACTTGATCCGACTTGATCACACCCGCCCGGCAGCAACCGCCGTCACGGTTAGCCCGGCTGACGCACCCTCACGTAACTCGTTCGAGTGATTCCCGCATGTCTTTTCGCGGGCACTTCGAGCCGCTCATAACACGAGCTCTGCCAATGCGTCCGTAGATCGCCTGAAAAGCACACATCAGCAGCGTGTGCGGGTAGCTTCGCACCACCGACGGACACACTTGGTACCTCTTCCATTACTAAGCGTTAGTCTCGGTCGGCGCACAGCGGTATCAACTGTCCCTACGATGGGTGAGCGGTCCCGCACTTTACGTAATTGTCCGCTGAAGCAACTGGGAGTCCCGTGCACCAAATCGTCCGGGTTGACGTGTCCGGGTTGGCGACACTGCGTGCGGCGATGGTCGCGAGCCTTTCCCCCTGCTCCGCGGCGGTCCTCGTCGGCTGTCCCCAGCCCTCCTCCCACTTCCTGGGAATCCCCACCCAGCGTGGTTTCGCCGTCGCAGTGGTCGACACCGGCCGCGCTCAGGACGGCGGTAGCAACCGCCTGTCCCGCACCCGCACCGACAACACAGCAGGGCGCTCGACCTCCGGTTCGCGCCGCCCCCGTCCCCCCGCACCGGACGGCGAGGCGGCCCGGATCATGGGCCTGGTCGAACTCGCCCAGGGCGGCGACAGTGACGCCTTCGCTCAGCTGTACGACCATTACATCGACACGGTCTACCGCTACATCTACTACCGGGTCGGCGGCCGGGCCATCGCCGAGGACCTCACAAGCGAGACGTTCCTGCGCGCGCTGCGCCGGATCGGGACCTTCACCTGGCAGGGGCGCGATTTCGGCGCCTGGCTGGTGACCATCGCCCGCAACCTGGTCGCGGACCACTTCAAGTCCAGCCGGTTCCGCCTTGAGGTCACCACCGGCGAGATGCTCGACTCCAACGACTTCGAGCCCAGCCCAGAGGACAGCGTGCTCGAATCGCTGTCCAACGCCACACTCCTGGAGGCTGTGCACAAGCTCAACCCGCAACAGCAGGAATGCGTCACGCTCCGCTTCCTGCAAGGCCTGTCGGTCGCTGAGACCGCGCGGATCATGGGCAAGAACGAAGGCGCCATCAAAACGCTCCAGTACCGCGCAGTGCGCACCCTGGCCCGACTCCTGCCGGAGGATGTGCGGTGAGTCACATCCGCGTAACCTGCGGGGCCCCTCGCTCGTTCTCCGGGATAGCAGACCCCGTCTTATCAGCGCTACGCCCACAAGGTGGAGCGGCATCGGACTCGTCAGGTGCGGACCGGCCGGGGAAATGCGTCCAGCCCGTCGGAAACGGGCGTGGCGGGGATCCGCTCCGCGGACCCCGACCCGATGACGTCCCTGGACGAACATCCGGGGAGAGGAGGTGCGGCCCGTGAGCCCAGCGCTGGTGAACAGAAGGCGGATCGATGCCTTCGCCGATGCACTAGACACGCGAGACCTCGTGCGGCAACGCGAGAAGGACAACGCGGACAAAACGCGTGAGGGAGTGCGCTACAGCCCATCCGGCGAACCGCCGTCCCCCGACACCGCCCGCTCGCTGGGCGTCGTCGAAACCCTGCAAGTGAGGGCTGACGCTCCACCAGTCCCCACCACGGACTTCCGAACGGCCCTGCGCACCCGCCTGATGGAAGAGGCGGCGACGCTCGCGGTGGTCGGCGGCTCCACCGCAGAACCCGGCACCATCCCCGAGCAGCGTTCCCATCGGCGCGACACTCCGGCGGCCCCAACCCGCCGGAGCCCCTGGCGCCGCCGGTTCGCTGTCGCCGGGGCCCTGGTCGCGGTCACCGGCGGCGGTCTGGGCGGGGTGGCGTACGCAAGCACCGACGCGTTGCCCGGCGACCTGACCTACGGCGTCAAACGCACGGTGGAAAACCTGCAGACCTCCTTCGCCGGTTCGGACCGGGCCAAAGGCGAGGAATACCTCTCCCAGGCCCGCACCCGGATGTCCGAGGCGGAGCAACTGCTCTCGCACTCCGGCAAGGGCGCTCCCGACCAGGAGACCGTCTCCCACCTGCGGAACGTCCTCGGTGATCTGAACTCCTCGGCCGGCAAGGGGCGCACGCTCCTGACCAAGGATTACCAGTCGCACCACAAGGTCGGGCCGATGCAGACACTGGCCGACTTCGCGACGAACGGCACCGAGCGGCTCGACCACATCGACCGGTCACTGCCGACTGGGGTCTCCGCCCAGCGCGACGAAGTGCGGACCCTGCTCGGTTCTATCCGCGACCAGGTCAAACCGATCACCGGGGTGAGTCTGGCGCCGAAGGGCAAGGACGGGAAGCGGCTCCCGGTCGAAGTGCCCTCCGAGGTGCTGCAGCCGGGCGCTTCCCCGGACAGCCGGCAGGCGCAGCCGCCCGTCGGCAGCTCTGCGGCTCCCGGCGCGGCCGGTGTCGCACCGAATGTCGCGGGTGACGGGAAACCGGCTGCTTCCGCGGTGCCCACCGGCGGCTCCCTGCCACCGGTGCACATCCCACTGCTCGGCTCGACCGGTTCCACCCCGTCCGGTGGTCCCACCAAGAGCTCCGCTCCGCTGGACATGAACGTGCCGCCGGTCACCTCCGCGGTGCCGCAGGGCGGGACCACCATCCCGCCGCTGCTGCCGGGTCTCCCCGGCATCGGCATCAACCTCGGCGACGCTCCGAAGTGACCGTCCTGGAGTAACACGCTGGAACAGGCTGCCGGGTGGATCCTCAAGGATCCACCCGGCAGTTCGGCTGTCCGGTACCCGTCACAAGCCGGTTACGCGCCAGTCATCCGCCGGTCAGAAGAACACAGACCTGCGCTGCATCAGCAGCCGGTAGATCGTGTGCTGGATCGTCTCCCGGACCTCGTCGGTGAGGTTGAACAACACCATCGGGTCGTCCGCCGCCTCGACCGGATACGCATCGGTGCGGATCGGCTCGCCGAACTGGATCCGCCACTTGGTCGGCAGCGGGAGGAGCCCCAGCGGCCCGGCCAACGGGAACGTCGGCGTGATCGGGAAGTACGGCAGACCGAGCAGCCGGGCCAACGGCCGGAGGTTCCCGATCATCGGGTAGACCTCCTCCGCGCCCACGATCGAGCACGGGATGATCGGCACCTGGTTCTGCAGGGCCGCGGAGACGAACCCGCCGCGGCCGAAGCGCTGGAGTTTGTAGCGCTCGCTGAACGGCTTGCCCAGGCCCTTGAAGCCCTCCGGCCAAACGCCCACCAGCTCGCCCTGGGAGAGCAGCCGGTCGGCGTCCGCGTTACAGGCCAGGGTGTGGCCGCTCTTGCGGGCGAGTTGCCCCACGACCGGCAGTTGGAACACGAGGTCCGCGCCCAGGAGCCGGAGGTTGCGCCCCGCCGGGTGGTCCTCCCGCACCGCGACCTGGGTCATCAGCGCGTCGAGCGGCAGCGTGCCGGAGTGGTTGGCGACGATCAGCGCGCCGCCCTCCGCCGGAATGTTCTCCATCCCGATGACCTCGACGCGGAAGTACTTCTCGTACATCGGCCGCATCAACCGCATCAGGACTTCGTCGGTCAACTCCTCGTCGAAGCCGAACTCGTCGACCGCGTAGTCGCCGGTGATGCGGCGGCGCAGGAAGGCCAGGCCGTCGGCTGCCTTCGCCTCCCAGTTGGGCCCGGCGAGGGTGTCGACCACCGCGCCGGCCGTGCGCCCGGCGACAGTGCCCGCAGCTTTGGCCGCGCCGTCGAGCGCGCCGCCCACGGTGCGGCCGAGGGATTTGCCGAGGGATTTGCCGAGCACTCCGGCGGCTGAGCCGAGGAGCGAACCGAACCCCGGCTGTTCGGGGGCCCCTGCCCCGGTTTTGCCGGCCGTACGGGGGACTTCCTGCTCCGCCAGTTCGTCGATCGCCTGGGCGACCGCGAGCAGCGGGTCGGAGTCCGCCGTACGCAGGGCTCTGACCTTGTTCCCGTCGTGCTGTGGGGACGCCGTACGGCCGCGTTCGCGGACCGGCACGTCGCCGTCGACGGCCTCCGACGGTTGCGCGGAACGCGCCGGGCCCCGGTGCGTCCGGCGCCCGACCCCAGGCGCGCGGGGGGTCCGGGGCGCTCCGGTGGCGCCGTCGAACGGGATGATCCGGGCGTCACCCATCGGCGCTCCTCCTGGTGAGCAGCATGGACGCGAGGGCGTTAGACGCCTGCGTGATGCGGTCGGTGTCCAGCAGTCCGTGCAGTCCGCGCCCGGCCGTGAAGTCCTCGAAGGTCTCCGGGGTCGTGTAGCGCGGCGTGAACTCCAGTCTGCCCCGCGCGTGTTCGATGTCCACCACCCGGCCGTGGGTGAGCAGGCGGACCTGCTCGGCAGACAGGTCGGCCCGGCCGAGGCTGCGCAGTCCGGAGCCGACCAGGCCCATGGCCGCGGACGGTACCGCGATGACCGGGCGGCCCAGCCGGCGGGCGGCCTGGGAGAGCAGCAAGGTGCCGGGCCCGGCGATGTTGTACGTGCCTGGTTTGTCCGCGGCGACGGCCAGGCGCAGCGCGGCCATGCCGTCGGCTTCGTGCAGGAACTGGAGCCTGGGGTCATAGCCGAGGACTGTGGGCAGCAGCGGCAGCCGGAAGTAGTCGCCCATGGGCGTCTCGACGGTCGGGCCGAGCAGGGGTGCGAAACGCAGGGTCGTGACAGAGACGTCAGGGCGGCGGCGGGTGAACCCGCGGACGTAACCTTCGACCTCGACGGCGTCCTTGGCCCAGCCTGAGGTCGGCGGGACCCTCGGCTGGAGGTCCTCGGTGAACAGTGCGGGGTCCTGCGAGGAGGCCCCGTAGACGGCGGTGGTGGACCTGACGACCAGTCGGCGGATGGTCGGCGCCTTCTGGCAGGCGGCGAGCAGTTGCATGGTGCCGATGACGTTGGTCTCCTTCATGGAGACGCGGCCGTGTCCGGCGGGTGGCGCTTCGGCCAGACTGAGGTGGACGACGGTGTCGACACCGGCTGAGGCCACCACCTTGGCGATCATCGGATTCCGGATGTCGGCGTGGACGAACTCCACGCCGGGAAGGTCGAAGTGCGGTCCGACCGTGTCGACCCCGATCACCCGGTCCACCCCCGGCTCCGCCAGGAGTGTCTGTGCGAACCTGCCCCCCAGATCCGCGCAGACACCGGTCACCAGTACGACCCGGCCCATACGACTACCTCCCCCGTCGCTAGCTGTCCGCTGCCCTGTGGAGTCACTTCGGTGCACTCGGTCACCGAACGCCTACATCATGCATCGTCCGTACAACCTATCGACGGGCCGGGTCACCTGGGACGGCGTTAACCAGGCGTTCACACCGGCCGGCGGGGTTTTCACCGAACGCCCCACGGATGACTACCGCGCGATGCTGCGCCGAACCTCACGTCTTCGCCAGGAGGTCGCGCTCCGTCCGGAAAACACGCATGGCCGCCCGCAGACCACCCTGGGGTGGTGCGGACGGCCATGACAGGCGTCGGCGGCAAGACGTCACCGCGTACACGACGAGCCCGAACCGGCGGAGCGTCAGTCGTGACTACTTCTTGTTCCTGCGCTGAACTCGAGTTTTCTTGAGCAGCTTGCGGTGCTTCTTCTTCGCCATACGCTTACGACGCTTCTTGATGACAGAGCCCACCGACGACCTCGCTTAGGGTGATGTACGGAACACCCCCGTAGCGACGGGGGCAATCAGCGCGGAACCGCTCACGGTCCGCACAACCTGCCCAAGCGTACTCGGCGACGTCCCATACCTCTAATTGACCTCTTCCTCTGCCAAGAGGAGCCCGCGAGTCGCCCCACAGTTTTCCTGTCCCGTCGCCGGCCGCCTGTCCGGAACACTCCGTTGAGGTCTTACGCCAACTCCATTCGCCGACATCAGCTTCCCCTCGCGGAAGCGGAATGCCGAACGGGTGTACTCAGCCGAAGCCCGGCTCTTCTTCTTGACCTCGAACCGGGGGGCACCTTGCCCTGCCCTCAAGGAAGCCCGTGAACGCCGCCTGCAAATGCCGTAGCGCCTGCTGAAGCGGCACGGAGGACACTGAGCTGAGGTAGGCGAACTCCTCGCTCTGATCTTCCATGCGGTGAGCATTGCCGAGGTCTCGACACAATTGATCCGCCGCTTCTCGGCATACCAAGCGGTGGTGCGCGCGTCGAGCGCCAGATTGTAGACCTTTCGGACACAGCCGACCGTGCGGGCCAGCTCGGCTGGCCTGCTCAGCAGTGGGGTAAAAGCGGTACTTGACGCCCCGCTTCACCTGGTTCGGTGAGGGGTCAAGCAGTTCGCCCGACATCAACCCGCCCGTGTACGGAACGGGTCCAGTCGTCGGAATCCTCACGCGAAGCAAGAGCCCAAGTCGTTCCACCGGGCCCGACGGGGTCTCCGCCGGGCCCGGTGGGACCTGTTTCTAGGGCACTCCTCCTACGCCGTTTCGACGTACGAGTCGCGCAGATAGTCGTGGACGGCCTGCTCCGGAACCCGGAAGGACCGACCCACCCTGATCGCGGGTAGTTCGCCGCTGTGCACCAGTCGGTACACAGTCATCTTGGACACCCGCATCACCGCAGCCACCTCGGCAACGGTCAAGAAGTTGACCTCGTTGAGAGGCCTCTGGTCAGAAGCCATGTCGCACCGCACCATTCAGCACGCGCCGGGCGCCGGCTTCCCCTCCGGCGACTTCCACTCCAGCGTGCGTGCTTTTCAGAGTAGTGGCGGGTGGTACCAGTGGGGAAGAGGAGCAGCTTTCTACCAGGAATCGGCCATCAGGCTTGAATTCAGGACAGATCACTACACACTCCCCTAGTACGAATCGGATCAGATCAGACCTGCACGGTGCAGAACGTACGCCGTCAGCGGCTTGTAGAGGTGTGGTTGGACACCGTCGTCCAGTGGCACCGCTACCCGCACCGAGCCTTCCTCCATACCGACAAAAAGCGCCGGGTCGTTGCAGTCGGCCAAGCCGATGCTGTCCACCCCGGACTGGCCCGCTCCACCAGCGAATCCGTGATCCGCGACAACCAGATCAGGCAGGTCGGAGCCACTGTCGGCGAGTTCGGCGAGGATCTGGCGGATGGCCCGGGCGGAGTGGCTGTGCCGGGGCTTGCCCTCCTCGTCGGCCACCGCGGCGACCGCTCCCAGGTAGGTGATCGTGCGCAGGTGCCCGCCCTCCGAGGTCGGCGTGCGGTACGTCCAGCCGGCCGCGGGGCGCAGCAGAGTACAGCCGGCACCACGCAGTGCGCGCGCCAGCGTTCGGTACCAACCCCCTAGGGCTTCCGGGTGACCGGTGGCCAGGATGACGCGCTCGCGGCCCTGTGCGGCCTGCCTGAGCCGGTCCGCGTAGGCGTCGAGTCCGGCGATGGTGAGGTCGGGGTCGATGGTGTCCTGGCCGTGTGTGTGGCCAGGGTCGGCGATCACTCCGCAGCGCCGCACCATCACGTCGAGCACCTGTCCGCAGGTCCAGTCGCCGTCGGGTTCGAGGCCGAACAAATAGCCGGGGTGCCGCTCACTCATGAGGCGGAAGTGGCGCAGGTTGTTCTCCCGCGGGGTCGCGACTTCGCCCGAGATCTTGGATCGAAGCAGGTGGGAGCGCAACTCGGGAACTGTCGGCACGCTGGCTCCGGGATGACTGCTCAAAGGCGTGTCGTACGGTTCGCTGGCGGGTGCGGGCGTGCTCACAGGGGCTGCTCCTCGGGTTCCTCGCGGTGCGGTGGCCGAGCGTCGTCCGCCGGGCCTACACGTCGTACAGCGGTTCCAGACCGTGGGTGGGGAAGACGGCCCGCCGGGTGGCGAGGATCGCCTGGTCGACCCGGTCGGCCGGGTCGTATCCGGCTGAGAACGGCCGGAAAAGGCCCGTGCCGCCGTCGGTCATGCGCTTCGGGGGGTCGCCGCGGGTGCCGCGGGTGAGCATGCGGATCTCCTCGCACCACTCGACGGGCACGGCGGAGTCCGGGGCGATGGGCGCCCCGGCGGCTTCGGCGACCAGGTGGGTCCAGGAGCGCGGTACGACCTTGACGGCCTCGTAGCCGCCGCCGCCGGTGGCGAGCCAGCGTCCTTCGCAGATCTCGTGGGCGAGCGTGTGCAGGCGGGCGTGGGCGATGCGCTGGGCGTCCACGGTGAGCGCGAGGTGGGCGATGTCGTCGTCGACGTGGGTGTCCGCGCCGTGCTGGGTGACCAGGACCTGCGGGCGGAAGGCCGCGAGCAGGGGCGGCACGACCGCGTCGAAGGCGCGCAGCCAGCCGGCGTCGGAGATGCCCGGCGCCAGCGCGACGTTGACCGCCGTGCCCACTGCTTCGGGGCCGCCGGTCTCTTCGGGGAATCCCGTACCGGGGAAAAGGAATCTCGGGCTCTCGTGCAGGCTGATCGTCATAACCCGGGGGTCGTTCCAGAAGGCTTTCTGCACGCCGTCGCCGTGGTGGACGTCGATGTCGATGTATGTGACGCGTTCCGCGCCGAGTTCGAGCAGGCGGGCGATCGCCAGGGAAGTGTCGTTGTAGACGCAGAAGCCCGCGGCCAGGCCGGGCATCGCGTGGTGCAGGCCGCCCGCGAAGTTCACCGCGTGGTCGGCCGCGCCGCTCCACACGGCTTCGGCTCCGGCGATCGAGGCTCCGGCGATCAGCGCGGACACGTCGTGCATGCCCTTGAACGCCGGGGTGTCGTCCGTACCGATGCCGTAGGCGGTGTCCGCGGACGCGGGGTCGTCACCCGCCCGGCGCACCGCCGCGATGAAGTCGGGGGTGTGAACCGTCGCCAACTGTTCGTCAGTTGCCGCGGGTGGCGCGACTGTTCGCACATTCGGCGCGGAGTCGATTCCGTACGCCCTGATCAGATCGATCGTCAGCCGGAGCCGCAGCGGGGTCATCGGATGCCAGGACCCGAAGTCGTAACCGGTCATCCGGTCGTCCCACATGAGTTGCACGGCTCGGCTCATGCTCCCCACCCTATTGCGGGGTTCCCGGTGTCAGGCCGCGACGTGAGCTGCTTCACCGTCAGGGGTCTTCGCCGCGGCGAAGACTTTGGCCAGCGGCAGCACGGCGAGTACAAGCAGCATCGGCGCGATCATGCCGATGCGCAGTGAGCTCGCGTCGCCGATGGCGCCGACGAGCGGAGTGCCGACGAGGAACCCGACGTAGTTGAAGATGTTGAGGCGGGCCACGGCGGTGTCGACGTCCTGCGGGGCGAGTTTCCCGGCGGCGGCGAAGGTCTGCGGGACGAGCACTGACAGGCCGAGGCCGAGGCCGATGAAGCCGCACAGGCCGATCCACTGATTGCCCGCGGCGGCCACGACCGCGAACCCGCCCGCCGCGAGCAGAGTCCCGGAGCGGGCCACGGCGACCATGCCCCAGCGGGCCACGCCCCAGTCGCCGATGACGCGGCCGAGCAGCACGGTGACCAGGTAGGCGGTGTACGGGACGGCCGCGAACCCGTCGGAGGAGTGGAGGACGTCCTCCATGAACTTGGCGCCCCAGCTGGAGACGGAGGCGTCGCCGATGTAGGCGAAGGTCATGACCGCGCACAGCGGCAGCAGCGGCTTCCAGGGGAGCTTGGGCTTGGCCACGTCGGTCTTGGCCGCCACGGCGATGTCGGACGGGCGCAGGTAGTGCTGTCCGGCGGCGTAGGCGGCGGGCACGGCCGCGACAGCGACGAAGGTGAACAGCACGCCGAGGGACAGGTCGTAGTGGGCGGACAGGCCCGCCGCGCCCGCTCCGGCGATACCGCCGACGCTCCAGACGCCGTGGAAGCCGAGCATGATGCTGCGGCCGTACAGCTTCTGGAGTTGCACGCCCTGCATGTTCATCGTCGCGTCGAGCGCGCCCACCGCGATGCCGAAGAGGGCCAGGGACGGCAGGAGGGTGTACAGGTGTTCACCCCAGCCGATCCCGATCATCGCGACGCCGATCAGCGGCTGTGCGGCGCGCAGCACGGCGCGGCTGCCTGCCTTGGCCGCGAGCTTCTCGGCGAGCACACTGCCGACGCCGCAGATGACCGGGACCATCGAGATGGCGAGGGTCAGGCCGGTGTCACTGAGGCCGTACTGCCGCTGGATCTCAGGGATCCGGGTCAGGAGCGCCGCGAAGGACAGCCCCTGGATCAGGAAGCACACCGCGATTGCCGTACGGGCGCGGCGCAGTGCCGCTGGTGGTTCCGGGAAGCCCGTGGGCTCATTCGCGTGCATGGTCCGGGACGCTACGGCCGATGTGTACCCACCGGTAGGTCTGATCGTTAAGTTTCTGATCAATTATCTGATCAGATACCTGATCAGGTATCAACAGCGCATAGGCACTGATCAGTTGGATTCCGTTGGATTCAGTTGGATTCGGACAGGAGGACGGCAGGGAGTGCGGACATATCTGAAATCAGCTGGTCTGCGGCGCTAAGTCGGTCTTCCGGGGTCAGTTTGGCGTAACCGATGACCCGCATCCCCGCCGCGTGGGCCGCCTCGACGCCCAGCGGGCTGTCCTCGACGACGGTGCAGCGCCCCGGCTCCGCGCCCATGGTCTTCGCCGCGTGCAGGAAGAGGTCCGGTGCCGGTTTGCCGTGTGCCACGTCCTGGCTGCTGAAAATGACCACCTCGGGAAAATGCCCGACGAGGCCGGTGACGGTCAGCGCGAGCCTGATCCGCTCGTGGGTGCCGGAGGACGCGACGCAGTACGGGACGCCGGCCGCGTCGAGGGCCTGGAGCGTTTCGGCGATACCGGGAACCGGCTGGAGTTCACTGCGGAAGGCCGCGAACACCCGCTCGTGGTAGACGTGTTCGAAGTCCGGCGGCAGGTCCTTGCCGTGCCTTTCCAAGTTCAGATCCCGTACGCGCCGCATCGAACCGCCCATATAATCGCGGTACGACTCCTCAAGCGTGGTGGGAATTCCGTACGAGGTCAAAAGGTCGGCGAGCACCCGGTTGGCGAGCGGCTCACTGTCGACCAGGACACCGTCATTGTCGAAGATGACCAGACCGGCTGTCACTTCAGCCCCTCGGCGATGTCCTTGGACCGGTTGTTGGCTGCTTCCAGGGCGTCGAGCAGCGCGGCCCGCACGCCGTGGTTCTCCAACTCGCGGATCGCGTTGATCGTCGTCCCGGCCGGGGACGTGACGTTCTGCCGCAGTTCGTGCGGGTGGTCCCCTGAGTCGCGCATCATGATCGCGGCACCGACCGCGGCCTGGACGACCAGATCGTGTGCGGTGGCGCGCGGCAACCCGAGGAGGATGCCCGCGTCAGTCATCGCCTCGACCACGTAATAGAAGTAGGCCGGACCTGAGCCGGACAGCGCGGTGACGGCGTCCTGCTGCTTCTCCGGGACGCGGGTGGTCTTGCCGACGCTCTGGAAGATCTCCTCGGTACGCGCCAGGTGCTGCTCGGCGGCGTACGCACCGGCCGAGATCGCGCTCATCGCCTCGTCCACCAGGGCCGGGGTGTTCGACATGACCCTGACGACCGGGGTGCCAGGGGCGAGGCGCGACTCCAGGAACTCGGTCGTGATGCCGGCCGCCCCGGAGATGACCAGGCGGTCCGCCGGTACGTGCGGGGCGAGTTCGTCCATGAGCGCAGCCATGTCCTGCGGCTTGACCACCAGGATCAGGGTGTCCGCCTGGGCCGCGGCCTCCTCGTTCGAGACGGCGGTGACGCCGTACTTGGCGGTGAGCTCGCCGGCCCGCTCCTTGCGGCGGGCGGTGACCAGCAGGTCCGCAGGCTTGATGCCGCCGCGCAGCATCCCGGAAAGGAGAGCCTCGCCGATCTTCCCGGTGCCGATCACGGCGATCCGCTGGGTCATGTGGGGGCTCCTTGATGCGGGGGCTTTGGGGTGGGGGCTTTGGGGTGGGGGCTTTGGGGTGGGGACCTCAAAACGCAGGCCGCTACGCAGGGACATCATTTCACCCGGGCCGGGAGCCGGCAGGCGGACGGCGAGCCCTGGTTGGACAAAGCGCGCCGAACTCTGAATGAGCACGTCGAGCCGGAGGAGAACCGGGAGGCTCTGGAGCAGGCACAGCAGACGCTGACTGCGGCGGAGAAGCTGCTGCCGCACCTTGGCTTGTTCGGGAGCTGGCCGAGGAGCGGTACGCAGAAGAGGCCGACACCCGAAGGTGTCGGCCTCTTCTTGTCTGGGCCCCCATGCGGAATCGAACCGCAGACCTTCTCCTTACCATGGAGACGCTCTACCGACTGAGCTATAGGGGCTTGCGGGAGAAATAATACACACACGCGGAGGTCTGATCGAATCGCCCCCTCAGGTAGTGCGTACGGAGTGGGAACGGCTGCCCCGGGAGGGCCGCCGTCCGGCGGAACAGCAGGTCAGGCGGGCGTCCGGACGCGTTCCTCCGCAGGCTTCGGGACGGTCGGGGCGGTCGGGGCGTGCCGACACGCAGAAGGGCGGTCCCGCTGCTGCGGGACCGCCCTTCGCGCAACCGCCCTGTCGGGCGAACAGCTTTACTCGAACAGCGACTTGTCGCGCACCGCACCCTTGTCCGCACTGGTTGCCATGAACGCGTAAGCCTTCAGCGCCGTGCTGACCTCGCGGTCACGGTCGACCGGTTTGTACCGCCCGGCCAGCGTCTCGCGGCGCTCGTGCAGTTCCTCGAAGGACACGTCCAGGTTGATGGTGCGGCCCGGGATGTCGATCGAAATCGTGTCACCGTCCTTGACCAGCGCGATGGTGCCGCCGGAGGCCGCCTCCGGCGAGACGTGGCCGATGGACAGCCCCGACGTGCCGCCGGAGAACCGGCCGTCGGTGATCAACGCGCACTTGGCGCCGAGACCCAGGCCCTTGAGGAAGGAGGTCGGGTAGAGCATCTCCTGCATACCCGGGCCGCCCTTGGGGCCTTCGTACCGGACGACGACGACGTCGCCCGCCTTGACCCGCTTGCTGAGGATCGCTTCGACGGCGGCCTCCTGCGACTCCACGACCAGGGCCGGCCCGGAGAAGGTCCAGATGGACTCGTCCACGCCGGCCGTCTTCACGACGCAGCCGTCCTCGGCGAGGTTGCCGTAGAGGACCGCGAGGCCGCCGTCCTTGCTGTACGCGTTGGCGACGTCGCGGATGCAGCCGTCGACCTGGTTGGTGTCCAGCGTCTCCCAGCGCTCCGACTGGGAGAAGGCCAAGGACGAACGCACGCAGCCAGGGGCCGCGTGGAACATCTCCACCGCCTCCGGGGACGGTGAGCCGCCGCGGATGTCCCAGGTCTTCAGCCACTCGGTGAGCGTGTCGGTGTGCACCGACGTGACGTCCTCGTTGAGCAGCCCGCCGCGGTGGAGTTCACCGAGGATGGCGGGGATTCCGCCCGCCCGGTGGATGTCCTCCATGTGGTACGGCGAGTTGTTCGGCGCGGACTTCGACAGGCACGGCACCTTGCGGGACAGCTGGTCGATGTCCTGCATGCCGAAGTCCAACTCGGCCTCCTGCGCGGCGGCGAGCAGGTGGAGGATCGTGTTGGTCGAGCCGCCCATCGCGATGTCCAGGGACATGGCGTTCTCGAACGCCGCCCGGTTCGCGATGCTGCGCGGCAGCATCGACGCGTCGTCCTGGTCGTAGTAGCGGTGGGTGATCTCGACGATCGTGCGGCCGGCCGCTTCGTACAGCGCCTTGCGGGCGGTGTGCGTTGCCAGCACCGAGCCGTTGCCCGGCAGCGCCAGGCCCAGGGCCTCGGCGAGGCAGTTCATCGAGTTCGCGGTGAACATGCCGGAGCACGAGCCGCAGGTGGGGCAGGCGGCCTCTTCGATGCGCTCCAGGTCCTCGTCGCTGACGTCCGCGTTGGCCGAGTCGGAGATCGCGGTGATCAGGTCGAGGTTGGACCGGACCGTGCCGTCGACCAGCGTCGTCTTCCCGGCCTCCATCGGACCGCCGGACACGAACACGACGGGGATGTTCAGGCGCAGCGCGGCCATGAGCATGCCCGGCGTGATCTTGTCGCAGTTTGAGATGGCGACGATCGCGTCGGCCTGGTGCGCGTTGACCATGTACTCGACACCGTCGGCGATCAGCTCACGGGAGGGCAGCGAGTAGAGCATGCCGCTGTGGCCCATGGCGATGCCGTCGTCCACCGCGATGGTGTTGAACTCGCGGGGGATGCCGCCGGCCGCTTTGATCGCCGCGGAGACGATCCGGCCGACGGGGGCGAGGTGGGTGTGGCCCGGTACGAACTCGGTGAAACTGTTGGCGACCGCGATGATCGGCTTCCCGAAGTCCTCGCGGTCGACACCGGCGGCGCGCAGGAGTGCCCGCGCCCCCGCCATGTTCCGACCGTGGGTGACCGTCCGCGACCTCAGCTGTGGCATCGCGATCAAGCCTTTCGTTCGATACGGGCTCCTGCGGAGCTTTCCCGCGAGCTTACGTCCGTACGGAATTCACCGAGCCCCGTGTCCAGGATGCGACCCGCCGGGAGCCCCGCCCCAGGCGGCGAGGTCGCGCAGCACCCCAGCCAGCACCACCACCACGAGGCGAGGGCGCGCAGCGCCCCGAGCGCGCCCGGAGGGCGCGGCTTGACCGGGCGACGCGCGGGCGCCGAACGGCCCCGGAGCGCAGCGACGGGGACGTGAGGAAAACGCCCGCGCTTGGAGCCCGGCAAAAAACAGCGAAGGCGCGCAGCGTCCCGAGCGCGCCCGGAGGGCGCGGCCCGACCGGGCGACGCGCGGGCGCCGAACGGCCCCGGAGCGCAGCGACGGGGACGTGAGGAAAACGCCCGCGCTTGGAGCCCGGCTTATAAGAGGAGCCCGGCTAAATAGAGCCCGGCATCAGCGCAGCGAGATGCAGCCTCGTGAACGCCAGCGCCTCGGCCAGGTCAGCCTCGCGTTCCGCGCGGCTCTCGGCCTTGCGGGTGTTGACCTCCAGGACCACCGTGCCGTCGAAGGCGTTCTGCGCGAGCTGTTCGAGCAGTTGCGCGCACGGCTGGTCGCCGCGGCCCGGGATCAGATGTTCGTCCTTCATGGAGCCGCTGCCGTCCGCCAGGTGGATGTGCGCGAGCCGGTCGCCCATCCGCCCGGCCATGGCCATCGCGTCGATCCGCGAGGTGGAGGTGTGTGAGAGGTCGAGGGTGAAGTGCCGGAAGTCTTCCTCGGACGGGTCCCAGTCCGGGGCGTACGCGGCGATCTCTTTCTCCCGGTAGCGCCACGGGTACATGTTCTCGACAGCGAAGCGCACGTCGGTCTCGTCGGCCATCCGCTGGATGCCGCGGATGAAGTCCCTGGAGTAAGCGCGCTGCCAGCGGAACGGCGGGTGCACGACGACAGTGTCGGCGCCCAGGCGCTCGGCGGCGTTGCGGGCGCGTACGAGCTTGGACCACGGGTCGGTGCCCCACACCCGCTGGGTGATCAGCAAGCACGGCGCGTGGATCGCGAGCACGGGTATTCCGTACTGGTCGGAAAGCCTGCGCAGCGCCTCGATGTCCTGACTGACCGGATCGGTCCACACCATCACCTCAAGGCCGTCGTAGCCCAGGCGCGCGGCGATCTCGAAGGCGTACTCGGTGTTCTCGGGGTAGACCGAGGCGGTGGACAGTGCGATCTTCGCGTCCGGCACGTGCAGGACGGCGTTCGGTTCCAGGATCGTGTGCGGCACCGGCTCCCGTACTGAATCGAAGGCGGGTGCCGGCGGGGCGGAGTTCTCAGGGTCGGCCACGACGCCCAGCGTAGGGCGGATAACCAGGAAACGAGAGTGATCGGATCAGAACATCCGATCGAAGTGCGGCTTGCCCACGGTCAGTGACGCCGGGCGGAGTCCGGCAGCGTGGCCGGACCGCAGGCGTCCGCGAGGAACGGGCGAACGACGTGGGGCGCGGTCCGGTCACGCCATGGGCATGGCGAGCCGGTCCAGGCGGCGCAGGATCACGCCTTCGCGCAGCGCCCAGGGGCAGATCTCCAGCTCCGGGACGTCGAACAGGTCGAGGGCTGCGTCCGCGACGACCGCCCCGGCGACCAACTGCCTGGCCCGGCCCGGGGAGACGCCGGGCAGGGCCGCGCGTTCGGCCGTGGTCATCGTGGCAAGGCGGGGCAGCCAGCGGACAATCCCGTCGCGGGTCAGGACCCGTTTGGTGAAGGGCCCTTCACCGCTCGCCGAGGCACCGGCGATCCTGGCCAACTGCTTGAAGGTCTTGGAGGTGGCCACGATGTGGTCCGGGCGGCCGAGGCGGCTGAAGTCGGCGACCGTACGGGCGATCTCGGCGCGGACGTGCTTGCGCAGCGCGCGCAGTTCCCCGAGGTCCGGCGGGTCGCCGTGCAGCCAGCCGCGGGTGAGCCTGCCCGCGCCCAGCGGCAGCGACACCGCGGCGTCAGGCTGCTCGTCGATGCCGGCCGCGACCTCCAGGGAGCCGCCGCCGATGTCGAGGACCAGGAGCCGCCCCGACGACCAGCCGAACCAGCGGCGGACCGCCAGGAAGGTCAGCCGCGCTTCGTCGGCGCCGGTGAGCACCCGCAGGTCGACGCCGGTCTCCCGGCGGATCCGGGCGATGACGGCCTCACCGTTGCTCGCTTCGCGGATCGCCGAGGTCGCGAACGGCAGCAGGTCCTCGACGCCCTTGTCCTCGGCGACCTGGAGGGCCGCGGCGATGGTCTCCAGGAGGAGGTCGACGCCTTCGACGGCGATACTCCCGTCGTCTTCGAGGAGTTCGGCCAGCCGCAACTCGGTCTTGTGCGAGTAAGCAGGGTTGGGCCGCGCGCCCGGATGGGCGTCGACCACAAGCAGGTGGACCGTATTGGAGCCCACATCAAGAACACCGAGTCGCATGGAATGACGGTATCCCCCGGCAACGGGTGCGTCCTGGGGTCCCCCCACTCCTGAGCCCACTGCTCCACGAAGCCACGCCTGCGGGTCTTCGTTCGTGCCTCACGGACCCTTCGGCCGTCGCCTTCGCTACGCGTGCGGCCCGTCGCGGGGCCGTACGGGCGTACGGGCCTTACTCTTGGCGACGTGCCTGAGGTAGATCTGAATTTCCCGCGCGCCTGGTTGGAGTTCACCGACCCGGCCGACGCCGAGCAAGTCTTCCGTTGTGACCTGACGTGGCTGACGTCCCGTTGGACGTGCGTCTTCGGGCAGGGCTGTCAGGGCATCGAGCCGGGCCGGGCGGACGACGGCTGCTGCACCCTCGGCGCGCACTTCTCCGATGACGACGACGAGCGTCGGGTTGTCGCGTGGTCGGGTCAACTGACGCCGGAGACCTGGCAGTTCCACGGTCTTGGTACGGCCGAGGGGATCGTCGAGGTCAACGAGGACGGCGAGCGGCAGACCCGGTTGGTCGACGGGGCCTGTGTGTTCCTTAACCGGCCCGGATTCAAGGGCGGCGAGGGCTGCTCACTGCACGGGCTGGCGCTGCGGATCGGCCGGCACCCGCTGGAGACCAAGCCGGACGTGTGCTGGCAGCTGCCGATCCGCCGGACGTACGACTGGGTGGACCGCCCGGACGAGACGCGGTACCTCCAGGTCACCATCGGCGAGTACGACCGACGCGCGTGGGGCCCCGGCGGACACGATCTGAACTGGTGGTGCACCGGGGCGACCGAGGCCCACGTCGGGCCCGACCCGGTGTACGTGAGCTACGCGCCGGAGTTGCGCGCGGTCATGGGTGACGCCGCCTACGACGAACTGGCGCGGTCCTGCGCCGAGCGGGAGTCGTGGCGCGGACGCCCCAACCTGCTGGCCCCGCACCCGGCGGACCAGCCGTAGACCTCCTCCGGTAACCCGTTCAGCGGCCCGTTCACCCGCTCTTGCTGGGTGCTGGGCTGGGCGACGGCGAGCCTGATTCCGTCGGCGGTGTCGACGGATCCTCCGAGTGGCCTTCGATGGTGACCACCGAACCGCCCGGGGTGATCCGCACCTCGGCGTTCCAGTCGCCTCGGGGTGTGCGACCGCTGTCCACGGTCACTTCAATGGTGGCGACGGCACCGGCGGCGAGTGTGCCGGAGCGCACATCGAGCCGCAGCCAGCTCGCGCCCGTGGTGGCCGTCCAGTCGACCGGGACCTGGCCGGCGTTCCGCAGGGTGATGACCGTGCGGTCCGGGCTGTGCCGCACGTCCACCAGCGGTGGGACCGGTTGCGGCGGCTGCGGATCCGCCGACGGGGTCGCGGGGCCCACCGGGACCGGCCCGCCGGGGGCCGGTGCGCCCTGTGTCCCGGGAACTGCCTGGGGTACGCCGGGCACGGCCACCGTCGCGGTGTCCGGGTGTCCGCCGGGCGGACCACCCCGCTCGCCCTCGCCGCTGCTGCCACTGCTGCGACTGCCACCACCGGCACTGGACTGGGCCACCACCGGGCGCGGCAGCGTGCTCCCCGGGCCCTGGGAGGCACGGATCGCGTCACCCGGCAGCCCGGTGGTCACCCGCGCGTTGGAGATGACGGTGCCGGCCTGGACAGTGCCTCCGTCCCGCCCGAGGGACGCCTTCCACAGGGCCGTCGCGGGGGCCGCCACCAAGACGGCCACCACCGCCACCGCGATCAGGGTCGCCCGGCGGCGGCTGCGCTGCTTGGCGAACGGGTCGCGGAACACCGGGAACCCGGAGCGGTCGAAGTCCTGGACCCGGCGGCCTGACTCAGCCGGACGCGACGCGGAACGCCCCCGGCCCACGTCGGCGAGCACGGTCGCGCGCAGGTTCGGCGGCGGGTCGACCAGCGGCAGCACGGTGGGTGCGGCGGCGGCCCCGGTGGTCGGCGCGAGCCGGGTCGCGGCTAGACGGACGTGCGGACCGCACACCGCGCAGACGGCCGTGTGTTCGAGCAGTCGCCCGCGACGCAGCGTGGTCAGCCGCGCCGAGGCCGCTTCCCGGCCCTCGGGGCAGGCTTTGGCGGCCTGGCCGCCGTCGACGGCCGCCCGGGTCCGGTCCACCTCAGCGCCGGCCTGGTGGAGCGCGCGGCGGGCTTCGGGCTCGTCGATCCCGAAGACCGCGGCGAGGCCGCGGGCGTCCAGGCCGTGGCGGACCGACAGTTCCAGGGCCTCCCGCTGCTGCGGATCCAGGCCGACGGCCTCGGGCCAGGCCAGCGCCGCCAGGTCGGCCGAGCCGGTGTCGTCGTCCTCGACGGCGGGGACTGCCGAACGGCGCGGGGCCCGCACGGGCCGGTCCTGGACACCTGCGGACGAGTCGAGGCGGACCAGGCATTCGTACCTGGCCAGGGCGTACAGCCACGGCTTGAGCAGATCGAGGTCCGGGAGCCGGCCGATGTGCCGGTCGGCGAGCACGAAGGTGTTGCGCAGCGCTTCGGCAGCCGCGTGTTGGTCGCGCAGGACGCAAAGGCAGTAGGTGTAGAGCCCCCGGGCGAACGCGTCGTAGGCGGCCCGGCCCCAGGAGAGCGCGCTGACCGCCGCCTTGTCCGCGGTCTTGTCTGTGGTCCTGTCTGTGGTCCTGTCTGTGGTCCTGTCTGTGGTCTTGTCTGCGCTCTTGTCCGGATTCTTGTCCGCCGGGGCGCCCGCCCGGTCCGTCGGGCCGGCCGCCGCCTTCAGCTCAGTCGCGCCCGTTCTGGCCGCCGTCAGCCCTGCCGCCGTGTCCGCCACCGAGTCCGTCACGGCCCAGACGGTAGGTGGCGTGCGGCCGCCACCTCACGCGGTTTTCACTTTCATACTTCTTTCGGGGCCGACAATCAGCCTTTCGGGTGAAGTTGAAGGAGTCTCAGGGATGTGCGGCAGCCGGACGGTACGGGGCGCACTCCGGACATGAACCGATGTGCAGCGACGCAGGAGTGCGCAGCATCGGGCTGAAGGGCGCGGCCGGGTCGGCGTACAGCTCCGGCAGGAGCATGGCGAGTTCGCCGCAGGCCTGCTCCGGGTGGAACGCCACCGCGTACACCGCCAGGCACTCCGCCAGTTGGAGCTGACCGCGGGCCAGCAGTCTGGCCGTGCGTCTGGTGGTCCAGCGCATCCCCTGCAGCGGTTCGGGAGCGCCGCGTACGGCCTGCTCCAGGATGGGCCGCACCGCGCGGTCGACGCCGTGCAGCGCGAGTTCCGTCAGCGCGTCGATGTCCCCGCCGGGCACGGGCCCGGCATCCGTCCCCACATTCACCATGCGCCCCCTCGACCCACGCACCCCCCGGCGCGTACGGCCACTCACGGTAGGACGACTGTCACACCGGTGCCATGGTTTCGGGCGTACTGGGCCGGATCCTTCTGTTCCTTCCCGGACGAACAGCCTGTCGGCGGCGAGAAGCAGCGTCGGACACCGGCTCGATAGGCACTGTCGGTGCGGCCCGGTACGGTTCGCGGCATGGCCCGTGTCACCGCCAAATCCTCCAAGAACACTCCGAGCTACCGCTGCACCGAGTGCGGATTCGGGGTGCCCAAATGGCTGGGCCGCTGCCCGGAGTGCCACGCGTGGGGGACGGTCGAGGAGATCGGCGGCGCCCGCCTGCGCACTGTGGCCGCCGGTCCGGTGACCGCTCCGGCCATACCCATCCCGCAGGTGAACGTGGAGTCGGCGACCGCCCGGCCGACCGGGGTGGACGAGCTCGACCGCGTCCTCGGCGGCGGCCTGGTGCCCGGCGCGGTGGTGCTGCTCGCCGGTGAACCCGGGGTGGGCAAGTCGACGCTGCTCCTCGACGTCGCGGCGAAGTTCGCCCGGCCCGGGTCGAAGACGCTCTACATCACGGGTGAGGAGTCGGCCTCCCAGGTGCGGCTGCGGGCCGGGCGCATCGGTGCCCTGAACGACGAGCTCTACCTGGCGGCGGAGACCGACCTGGGGGCCGCCCTGGGGCACCTCGACCAGGTCCAGCCCGCGCTCCTGGTGGTCGACTCGGTGCAGACGATCTCATCGGCCGGGATCGACGGCGCCCCGGGCGGTCCGTCGCAGATCCGCGAGGTGGCGGGCGCGCTCATCCAGGCGGCCAAGACCCGGAACATCGCCACGATCCTGGTCGGCCACGTCACCAAGGACGGCTCCATCGCCGGTCCCCGGCTGCTTGAGCACCTGGTCGACGTGGTGCTGCACTTCGAGGGCGACCGGCACGCCAGGCTGCGGCTCGTACGGGCCATCAAGAACCGGTACGGAACGGCCGACGAGGTCGGCTGCTTCGAACTGCACGACACCGGCATCACCGGCCTCGCCGACCCCAGCGGGCTGTTCCTGACCCGGCGGGCCGAGCCGGTGTCCGGCACCTGCGTCACCGTCACGCTTGAGGGCAAGCGTCCGCTGGTCGCCGAAGTGCAGGCACTGGTCGCACCGTCCCAGATGCCCACACCGCGCCGGGGCACCTCCGGGCTCGACCCGGCCAGGATCGCCATGGTCCTGGCCGTCCTGGAGCGGCGCGGCGGCGTCCGGCTGGACAAGACCGAGATCTACACCGCGACCGTGGGCGGTGTGAAGCTCACCGAGCCGGCCGCCGACCTGGCCGCCGCGCTGGCCCTCGCCGGGGCCGCGGCCGACCTGCCGCTGCCGTCCACCCTCATCGCGGTGGGCGAGGTGGGTCTGGCCGGCGAGGTCCGCCGGGTCGTCGGCGTCCAGCGCAGGCTCGCCGAGGCCTTCCGCCTCGGCTTCACCCACGCGTTGGTCCCGCCCGACCCGGGGAAGGTCCCCACGGGCATGAAGGTGACGGAAGTCGCCGACATCCGTGAGGCGCTGAGGGCCTTCTCCCTTGTGAAGAAGCGGGGCTGAGGAGTCGGCGGTCCAGAGGCCGCGTGCCGGAATGACCCCGCCGGGGCGCGCGCCGGGCAGGTTTTCCCGTACGGTCGGACAGGGCGGTTTCCAGTCGCTGTCCGTCGACCGCCCGAATCGGGCGGTGGCGGAAGGCACTAGACTTTTGCCTCGATCTTCCGAGGTGGCGCCAGTGCCGAACGCGGGCGGCACGATTCCGTGCCGGACGACGCTGCGAGCCGAGGATCGCGACGACCACGGGGAGTTCTGTGGCTACCAATGAGCGAGGCGAACGTGGCGCGGGGCAGGACAGCCAACTAAGGGCGGCCCTGCTTGCCGTCGCCCCGGGCACCGCACTGCGCGACGGCCTGGAACGCATCCTGCGCGGGAACACCGGCGGGCTGATCGTCCTGGGCTTCGACAAGCTCGTGGAGTCCTTGTCCACCGGCGGGTTCGTCCTTGACGTCGAGTTCTCCGCGACCCGGCTGCGCGAGCTGTGCAAGCTCGACGGCGGTGTGGTTGTGGACAAGGACCTGACCAAGATCCTGCGGGCGGGGGTGCAGCTCGTCCCGGACTCCGCCATTCCGACGGAGGAGACCGGGACGCGCCACCGTACGGCCGAGCGGATGAACAAACAGACTGGTTTCCCGGTCGTGTCCGTGAGCCAGTCGATGCGGCTGATCGCGCTGTACGTCAACGGCCGCCGGCACGTCCTGGAGGACTCCGCGGCGATCCTGTCGCGGGCGAACCAGGCCCTGGCGACGCTGGAGCGCTACAAGCTGCGCCTCGACGAGGTGTCCGGCACGCTGTCCGCGCTGGAGATCGAGGACCTGGTCACCGTCCGGGACGTGTGCGCGGTGTCGCAGCGCCTGGAGATGGTCCGGCTGATCGCCGGCGAGATCGCCGGCTACGTCACCGAGCTGGGCACCGACGGCCGACTGCTCACGCTTCAGCTCGACGAGCTGATCGCGGGCGTCGACCCGGACCGCGGTCTGGTGGCCCGTGACTACATCCCCGAGCGGGCCCTGCGCAAGGGCCGCACCGAGGCCGATGTGCTGTCCGAGCTGGACGCCCTGACCCACAGTGAGCTGCTCGACCTGCACACGGTCGCCCGCGCGCTCGGCTTCACCGGCGGTCCGGAGAACCTGGACACCGCCGTCAGCCCGCGCGGCTACCGGCTGCTCGCCAAGGTGCCCCGGCTCCCACCGGTGGTCATCGAGCGTCTGGTGGAGCACTTCGGCGGCCTGCAGAAGCTGCTCGCCGCGAGTGTGGACGACCTCCAGGCGGTGGACGGCGTCGGCGAGACGCGGGCCCGCAGCGTGCGCGAGGGCCTGTCTCGTCTGGCGGAGTCTTCAATCCTTGAGCGTTACGTGTAACAGGTACGTGTAAGCGAGTACGTGAAAGGCGCCCCGCCCGTTAGTCCGGGTGGGGCGCCTTTCACGTGGTCGTTCCGGTGTCAGGACACCGTGAACTTGAATTCGTTCGAGGCCCATTCGACGCCGTTGACCGACCCCTTGACGATGAACAGCGCACCGGAGGCCGGGCGGTCGAGCTGCGGAACCTGGCCGGTGCACTGGCCCGGGTTGCTGCGGTTCCACGTCCAGGACCAGGTGAGGGACTTCGAGGCCCCCGGATCCAGACGGGTGAACACGTTGGCGTCCTGCTTACAGTCCGCCGAGTTCCAGATCCGGTCCTGGCCCGAGGCGATCTCGACTCTGGTCGACTTCTGCGACAGGTCGATCGCACAGGCCTGGGTGCTGGTGTTCGTCAACGTCAGCTTCAGCGGCACCTGGTCACCGACCTTGAACCGACTGTCCTGCGCGTGGCCTTCGCTGATCAGCGTGAGTTTCAGCGCGGGACTGTTGCAGAACGGCAGTCCGGCCGCGGCCGAGTCGACGTTCGCGCCGCCGCTCTGGCCGCCCTTGTCGCCCGCGGCACCGCCGATGGTCCCGTTGCCCGTACCGGTGTTGGCACCGCCGCCCGCGGAGCCGTCGGCACCGGGGACACCGCTGGTCCCGGCCGCCGCACCGGTGCCGTTGCCGGCTGCCGTGCCGCCGCCGGCCGCTGTGCCGGGCGTTCCCGGTGTGCCTCCGGGCGCGGTCGCACCCCCGTTGGTGCCGGCGGGCGGGAGGACTCCCCCTGGCGGGGCAGAGCTCTGGCCGGGAGTGATCGGGCCCGGTTTCGGCGAAGCCGATCCGCTCGGCTTGGCTGACTTGTTGCCGGAAGTCGTCTTGTTCCCCGAGTCGTCATCCGGCCACAGCCAAACGACCAGCGCGATGAGCAGCGCTAGTGCGATGAGCAGCACAAGGACCCGCCGCCGCCAGTAGATCGACGGGGGCAGATGACCCACAGGGTTGCGCATGGCGTCCACGGAGCCGACTTTAAAGAGATCGTTACGCCGTACGGTGGAGCCGCGCCGTGTCGCAGGTCGGAAATTCTGATGAATTCGTCTGCGCAGGCCAGCGCGCCGATGCCGGGACCCGACAAACCGCCACACACCTCCCCGCGTCGCGGTCAATCACTCGATCGAGTGAATCCGGACCCGGCGCTTGCGCATGGGAGGATCGGAGCGCCATGCCTCATGCTCTGAACACCCCGATCCTCGCCTGGTACTCCACCAGTGCCCGCGACCTGCCCTGGCGACGTTCCGACGCCACCCCGTGGGGCGTCATGGTCAGCGAATTCATGCTCCAGCAGACGCCGGTCACCCGGGTCCTGACGCCGTGGGCGCAGTGGCTGGAGCGCTGGCCCACCCCGGCTGACCTGGCCGCCGAACCGCCCGGTGCGGCTGTCCGCGCGTGGGGTCGCCTCGGCTACCCGCGCCGCGCGCTGCGGCTGCACGGCGCGGCTGTGGCGATCACGAACGAGCACGGGGGCGACGTGCCGACGGACCACGCCGAGCTGCTCGCGCTGCCCGGGGTCGGTGAGTACACCGCCGCGGCCGTGGCCTCCTTCGCCTTCGGGCAGCGGCACGCGGTCCTCGACACCAACGTGCGGCGGGTCATCGCACGCACGGTCGACGGGGTTGAACACCCGCCACAGTCCACCACCGCGGCTGAACGCCGTACTGCCGTCGGGCTCATGCCACTGGACGCCGAGTCGGCCGCGACCTGGGCGGTGGCCGTCATGGAGTTGGGTGCCATCGTCTGCACGGCCCGCGCCCCGCTGTGCGGGGGGTGTCCTGTCTCCGCGCGGTGTGCGTGGCAGCTCGCTGGAAAACCTCCTTATGCGGGTCCACCGCGCAAGGGCCAAACGTACGCCGGGACTGATCGTCAGGTGCGCGGGAAGCTGCTCGCCGTGCTGCGGGACGCCCCCGGGTCTGTTCCCCAGGCGGACCTCGACGCCGTCTGGCCCGAGCCCGTGCAGCGCGCCCGCGCCCTGGACGGTCTGGTGGCGGACGGCCTGGTCGAGCCGGTCGCGCAGGGTGTCTACCGACTGCCGATGTCAGCACCGGCCAAAAGCTGACCAATCTCTTCCACAAGGTAGTTACTCGCCAGTAAGGTCCGCGCATGGACCTCACAACCCTGGCGATCCCGGCTTACGCGCTGCTGATGCTCGTCGAGTGGCTGACGCACCGGCTGCGGCCGGACGAAAGCCTGCGCGGGTTCGGCGGGAAGGACACCGCGACAAGCCTGACGATGGGCCTCGGCAGTGTCGCCGCCAACCTCGGCTGGGGGCTGCTGACCGGTGTCGTGATGGTCGGGGCGTACGGATTGACTCCACTGCGGGTCGGCCACCACTGGTGGGCCTGGGGGCTGGCGGTCCTCGCGGTGGAGTTCTTCTACTACTGGGAGCACCGCGCCGGGCATGAGGTGCGGCTCCTGTGGGCCAGTCACGTCGTGCACCACAGCAGTCAGAACTACAACCTGTCGACCGCCCTGCGGCAGACCTGGACCGGGGTGCACCACTGGCTGTTCCTGCTGCCCGTCGCGCTCCTCGGCTTCGAGCCGGAGATGATCGCGACGGCGTACGCGGTGAACCTGCTCTACCAGTTCTGGATCCACACCGAGCGGATCGGTACGCTCTGGCGGCCGGTCGAGTTCGTGTTCAACACCCCGTCGCACCACCGGGTGCACCACGGGACGAACCCGCAGTACCTCGACCGCAACTACGGTGGCATCCTCATCGTCTGGGACCGGATGTTCGGCAGTTTCGAGCCGGAGGACGAGCAGCCGCTGTACGGACTGACGAAGAACCTCAGCACGCACAACCCGCTGCGGGTGGCCTTCCACGAGTACGCGTCGATCGCTCGCGACGTGCGTGCCGCACACGGTTGGAAAGAGCCCTTCGGCCGGGTCTTCCGCGGCCCCGGCTGGCAGCCGGCCACCACGCGGACATCCCCCGCACCGCCCTCGGAGGCCACCGCGTGTTTGCCCGCCTCGCATCCAGCGGTCTGAACCGCGCCGTCCGCCACGCGCCGCGGTCGCGTACGACAAAACTCCTGCTCGGCACGTTCGCCGCGGTGGGAGCGGTGGACGTGGTCCTGGCCGCGGTCGACCCGGAGCGGACCGGCCGCGCCGCCCTTACGTCTCAGGGACAGTCAGAGGTTGGGTCAACCACTCCAGCCCGTCAACGCCCGGGCGATCTCTTTCGCTCCGTCCGCACCGGACCGCACTGAGGCCAACAGCGCAGCCGCATCCTTCGGGTCTGGATCAATTCGTACGCCGTTGGCCTGGAGAAAAGCCCGAGCGGCGGTGAAGGCGAACAGCGCGTTGCTGTGTTCAAGCGGCTTGAGCAACACCAGGGTCTGGAGCAGCGCTGCCGCCTTCAGCCCGGCTGAGCAGTACACCTCCATACCGAAGACTTCAGCTTCGGTGCGTTGCGCTGCGATCACGACGACGCCGAAGTCCTCGACGGCCGGATCTCCCGGAAGTTCCTCGGCGAGCCACAGCAGCTGCCGGAAATCGAGATGGTGGGTCATCGCCGGGTCACCGCTTGCGGTTGGTCTGGTCCCAATTAGCGTCCACGTCGGCCAGTTCCCGGCCGTACTCGCTTATGGTCTGCTGCGCGGCTTCGCGGAAGCGGTCGTTGAAGTCATCCCGCCGAAGAGTTTCCGTGACGTAGTCCTGGACGGTCTGACCACACGCGGCAGCGCGCTCCTTGACCATCTCCAGGTCCTCGCTGTCGAGGCGGACGCTGAGCATCTTGTTGGCCATACCACCATGCTGGCACATTGCCAGCAATGCCGGGAGCGCTTCAGCCCGGATGACGGCGAAGGGGCCTTCAGTGAAGCTGAAGGCCCCTTCGCGCAACGCGTAAGGATCAGCCGTTCGGCAGGATGACCGCGCGCCCGTTGATCCTGCCGTGGTGCAGGCGGTCGTAGACCTCGACGGCCTGGTCGATGCCGTACGTCTCGACGTGCGAGGTGACCGCGCCGCGGCGGGCCAGTTCGATGAGCTCGATCAGCTCCGCGCGGGTGCCCCAGTACGGCGTGGTGACCGAGCACTCGTACGGGACGAGGCCGAAGCCGACCGGCAGCGCTCCCCCGCCGATGCCGACGATCGTCAGGTCGCTTTCCACCGCGGCGCACTTGGCGGCGAGCTCCACGGTGGGCTGGACACCGGCGAAGTCGAGGACCAGCTGGGCGCCCAGGCCGCCGGTGGCCGCGCGGACGAGACCGGCCGCCTTGTCGTCGGACTTGAACGCGAGGTGCGCACCGACCTCGCGGGCCAGGTCCAGCTTCTCGTCGGACACGTCGATCGCGATGACCTGCGCCGGGGACATGGCCCGGAGCAGCTGGACCGCGATGTGGCCGAGGCCGCCCGCACCGATGACCACAGCGGTGCTGCCGGCGGTCAGCTTGTCCAGGGACCGCTTGATCGCGTGGTACGGCGTGAGCCCGGCGTCGGTGAGCGGCACGGTCTGGACCGGGTCGAGGTCGCCGATCGGCACGAGGTGGCGTGCGTCGTCCACGAGGACGTACTCGGCGATGGCGCCGGGAGCGCCCAGGCCGGGCGGGCGGATGCCCAGTTCGGCGGCGCGGGTGCAGTAGTTCTCCTTGCCCTGCGCGCAGAAGTGGCAGGTGCCGCAGCCCCACGGGCCGTAGACGATGACGGCGGTGCCGAGCTCCAGCCCGGTGACGCCCTCGCCGAGCGCGGCGACCGTCCCGGCGCCCTCGTGGCCGAGCGTGAGCGGCTCAGTGAGCCCGAAGGCGGCCATCGGCTGGCTCATGATGAAGATGTCCGAGTGGCACACCCCCGCCGCGGTGACCTTGAGCAGGACCTGCCCGGGACCGGGCGTGGGTACGGGGATCTCGCGGATCTCCACCGGCTTGCCGTGCTCGACGTACTGGACTGCCTTCATGGTGGCGACTGTCATGACGTTGGCCTCCTCGCGGGGCCGGCGGTTGAGTCCGTCGGACCGAAAAATCCTTACTTGCATGAACTATTGCATCGTACATCTTTTATCCGACATTCCGGCCTGCCCACGATCCCCGCGGTCACCGGGTCCCGCAGCTTCAGAGTCCTGCGGAAAAAATCTCCAGCGCCCGGTTCAGCAGCACGTCACGGGCCTCGCCGGGCAGCTGCGACAGACCCGTGTCGAGCAGCAGACAGGCCAGGCCGTGCATCAGGCCCCACGCGACGACATCGCTGTACGGGCGGCGCTCGACAGGCAGCCTGCCGCACTTCACGAGATCGTCGAGGGCGTTCGCCATCAGGGCGTACGCATCGTCCTCCAGCCCCACCTCAAGGGCCGCGTCCGCACCGGCCGCGTGCAGATCGACCACGACCGAAGGGGCGGGCGGCACCAGGACCGCCCCGTCGCCCTTGTGATGCTGGAAAACCGTACGGAACAGCCCGGGTTCGGCCAGTGCGAAGTTCACATAGCCGTAGCCGGCCGCCCGGATCCGCCGCAGCGCGTCCTCGCACAGGTCGCCGCCACCACCGAGCGGCGTCAGCTCGGCGCGCATCCGTGCGGCGAGCAGCTTCAGGCCGCGCTTCTTGACCGCGAGGACAAGCTCCTGGTGGTTGGCGAAATGCCGGTAGGCGGCGGTCGAGGACACCCCCACCTGCCGGGCCGCCTCACGCAGCACGATCGCCCCGGGGCCACCCTCCCGCGCCTGTCCGACCGCCACCTCAAGGAGCGCGTTGCGCAGGTCCCCGTGGTGGTAGCCGGCCCGCCCATGACCTTGCGTTGCCGCACCCACGTCTTCGCCTCCGGAATTGTTCATCTCATGCATGTTGACAGCGTGAACATGTGATGCCAAGTTACCAATGCCAACATTGTTTGCAGCGTAAACATTTGATCACTGTGCCGAAGTCCCCGTCACCGGTCCTTACGGAAGCAGGTCGACCACCATGCTCGAACGCCTCGGAGAGTTCGTCTTCCGCCGCGCCCGCACCGTGCTCGTCGTCGCGGTCGTCGCCTTCATCGCCGCCGCGGCACTCGGGCTCGGCGCCTTCGGAAAACTCAAGTCCGAGGGCTTCGACGATCCGGATTCCGGCTCCAGCAAAGCCGGTTCCATCCTGGACAAGCAGTTCGGCGACCGGACGAACCTCGTCATCAACGTACGCGCCAAGGACGGCACAGCCGACTCGCCCGCG
Source organism: Kitasatospora sp. UYEF31 (assembly GCF_057291755.1). NCBI lineage: Bacteria > Bacillati > Actinomycetota > Actinomycetes > Kitasatosporales > Streptomycetaceae > Kitasatospora > Kitasatospora sp. UYEF31. The sequence goes on along the minus strand of NZ_JBXAWK010000038.1, from coordinate 6,501 downwards.
GTAGCGGACATCGGCCGCCGAATCACCGAATCACTCAACACGGAGGACGGCTTCGGCAACGCGGCCTCCTACTGGACCACCGGCTCGCCGTCCCTCAAGTCCACCGACGGCCGCAGCGGCCTGATCGTCACTCACGCACCGGACGAAACAGCCGAGTTGCCCGAGAAGACCGCCGCTATCGCCAAGGACGCCCCGGTCACGGTGCGCGTGGGAGGCAACGCGGCCATCGGCCCGGAGATCACCGCACAGGTCGGCAAAAGCCTCGCCATCGCCGAATCCATCGCCGTTCCGATCACCCTGCTGCTGCTCGTGTTCGCCTTCGGCAGCATCGTGGCGGCGCTGATCCCGCTGGCCATCGGATTCGTCGCCATCATCGGCACGTTCGCCGAACTCTTCGTACTCGGCAGCCTGACCGACGTCTCCATCTTCTCAATCAACCTGACCACCGCGCTCGGGCTCGGCCTGGCCATCGACTACGCCCTGCTGATCGTGGCCCGGCACCGCGAACTGCGGCACAACGGACTGGACTTGCACGATGCCGTCGTCGGGACAGTGCGTACGGCCGGCAAGACCATCGTCTTCTCCGCCACCACCGTCGCCGCGGCGCTCGCCGTCCTGCTCGTCTTCCCGATGTACTTCCTGCGGTCCTTCGCGTACGCCGGGATCGGGGTCGTGGCGATCTCCGCGATCGCAGCCCTGTTCATCGCCCCCGCACTGCTGACCGTTCTCGGCCCGAAGGCCGACGGCGGCCGGATCCGCGGAATCCGCGGTGTGACCGGGGCTGAGGCGCCACTGTGGAGCAAACTGGGCGCTGCCGTGAAACGCCGCCCCGCGCTGATCGCACTGCCGGTCCTCGCCGTCCTGCTCCTGGCCGCTTCCCCGCTGCTCGGCGTCAAGTTCGGCACACCCGACGACCGGGTCCTGCCCACCAGCACCGCCGTCCGCCAGGTCGGCGACGCACTGCGGGACGACTACACGGCCGACAACGCCAACGCGCTCACCGTCGTCGCCACCGGTCCCAACGCTTCACAGCCACTGACTCCGTACGCTCAGAAGCTGTCCACCGTGCCCGGCGTCGCCCGCGTCGACAGCGCCGCCGGAAGCTTCGCCGACGGACATTCGGTGCCTGCGCCGCCCGCCGCCGACATGGTCCGCCCCGAGGCCCAATTCCTTTATGTGACCGGCTCGTTCGAGCCACGCTCGGACAAGGCCCAGAATCTCGTACGGGAACTCCGCAAGATCCAGGCCCCCGACCGGGTGCGGACCTACGTCGGCGGCGGTGACGCCGACCTCGTCGACACCAAACACGCGATCGGCTCGCGGATCCCGCTGGCCATCGGCCTGATCGCGCTGACCACCTTCATCATCCTGTTCCTGTTCACCGGCAGCATCGTCCAGCCGCTGCGCGCCCTGCTGTCCAACGGCCTGAGCATCGCCGCCGCGATGGGCGTCACCGTCTGGGTGTTCCAGGACGGCCACTTGAGCGGACTGCTCGGCTTCACACCGCTGCCGATGGACACCTCGATGACGGTGCTGCTGTTCTGCGTCGCCCTCGGCCTGTCCATGGACTACGAGGTCTTCGTGATCAGTCGGATCAAGGAACTGCACGACGCCGGCGACCCGGAGCCCGTCACCCGGGGCCTGGCCCGTACGGGTCGCATCGTGACCACCGCGGCCGCGCTGCTCGCGGTCACCTTCGTGGCCCTCATGACCAGCACGGTCAGTTTCCTCCAGCTGTTCGGTCTGGGCGCGGCACTTGCGATCCTGCTCGACGCGACGCTGGTGCGCGGGATCCTCGTCCCGGCGGCGATGGCAGTGCTCGGCAAGTGGGCCTGGTACGCGCCGAGTTCGATGAAGAAGGCGTACGAGAAGGTCGGCGTCAGCGAAAGCTGAGGCACCCGACGGCCGAAGGGTCGAACAGCCGAAGGGGCCTCCGGTTTCCCGGAGGCCCCTTCGGCCGTACTTGACCGGACTACCCCTTCGGCCGTGACCGACTACTCCTTGGGCGCGTACCGCGCCGCCGCCAGGACGTAGTCCACGTCCGGGTTCATCGCCGCCGCGAGGCGGAAGTACGGCCCGGACTCGTCCGGCCGGCCGGCCCGCTCCAGGGTGCGGCCCAACGCGTGCAGCGCCCACGCGTCGTTCGGGTCGAGCTCGATGACGCGCCGCAGCGCCGTCTCGGCCTTCGCCAGCTGGATCGTGATGAAGTAGGCCCGCGCGGTCAGCAGCAGCACGGCGACGTTGTCCTGCTCCTGGTCGAGGACCGGCTCAAGGATCTGCAGGGCGGCACGCGGGTCGCGCGCTTCCACCAGTTCCTGGGCCCAGCGGAAGTTCTCCGGCGTCATCCCCGTGGTGTTGATCGCGTTCATGGCCTTCCTCCTCTTGGAGGCCACCTTGCGGCGGCCGTACTGGGATAACCATGTCCGCGTCCGATCTGTTCCACCGGGCCCAGTGGACGACAGGCGCGCACCTTCTGGAATAGTTCACGCATCAACTACTGTTGACGCAAACAACTGGCCGGTCCGGCCAAGCTTCCGGAAGGAGCACGTCATGCCCGCGGCAACCGTGAACAACCTCCTGCTTCTCCCCCGTCTCGGGCGCCCCCTGCCGGATGCGGCCCAGCGGCCGGTCACCAAGGTCGTCACCGCCACCCAGAAGATGGAAGGCGCGGGATTCCTCGTACGCCGCCCGCTCGGCGGCGGCGTGGGCGACCAGACCCTCGGCGACCCCTTCCTCATGATCGACCACCTCGGCGCGGTCGACTACGCGCCAGGCGAGGCCAAGGGCGCTCCGTGGCACCCGCACCGCGGCTTCGAAACGGTCACCTACCTGATCGACGGCACGATGGTGCACCACGACTCGCACGGCGGCGGCGGGACCATCGACGACGGCGGTACGCAGTGGATGACGGCCGGGTCCGGCATCCTGCACGACGAACTGCCCACCGAAGAACTCGTCGTCAAGGGCGGCCTGTTCCACGGCTTCCAGATCTGGGTGAACCTGCCCAGGTCCATGAAGATGGCCGCGCCGCGGTACCAGGACCTCAAGTCGTCCGACCTGGAACTGCTCAGTTCCAACGACGGCGGCGCGCTGGTCCGGCTGATCTCCGGAGTACTCGACGGGCACCGGGGTCCCGGGTCCACGCACAGCCCGATCATCCTGGCGCACGCCTCCATCAGCGCCGGGGCCAAGCTCGACGTGCCGTGGCCGAAGGACTTCAACGCCATGGTCTACACGCTGGGCGGTTCAGGCCGGGTGGGCCCGGAGGGGCGCCCGGTCACCGAGGGGCAGCTGGCCCACTTCGGCCCGGGTGACTCGATCACCGTGACCGCGGACGGCAATCCGTCCGGCCCCGGCGACACCCAGGAAGTGCTGCTGCTCGGGGGACTGCCGATCCGCGAGCCGATCACGCAGTACGGACCTTTCGTGATGAACACCAAGGCGGAGATCAACCAGGCGGTGGAGGACTACCAGGCCGGGAAGATGGGCTCGATCCCGGCGCACCACCTGAACGCGGACGGGACGGACACCCGCCCGGGCACGTGATGCGGTGAACGAACAGAAAGCGGGCGTACGGGATTTCCGTACGCCCGCTTTTTCGTGCCCGGACATTTGGTGACGCTCCCTGACGATCCGGCGGCGGTGCGTGGCCGGGGAACCGCCCAGGACGCGGAACCTCAAAGAAAACCTTCGCGAAGGTATGTAAATTGACTAGAGTCGATCCGCCCGGTCCGGCGCTGTGCCAGGCATGCATGTCCACAGTCGATAACTACTCCCGACCTGACCAGACTTAGCATTCACGTCCACGGGGCCGAATGAGCATCCAGACCTTGACCCAGGTTCCAGCAGTCCCGAAGCGCCACGAGGAGGGGCCACTGCGTGAGGGCGCCCACCCTGTGCTCTCCGCGGTGGAACTCGTGCAGGTGCAGGCGCTCCAGCCAGCCGACACGCCGCGCACCGGAGGCGAGGACAGCGGGCACACCCGGCTGCTCGCCCAGTCGGAGGCCGTGCTGCCGCCCATCATCGCGCACCGGCCCACGATGCAGGTGGTGGACGGGATGCACAGGCTGCGCGCGGCGATCGAGCGCGGCGAGGAGGTGATCCGGGTCCGCTTCTTCGACGGTCCCCGGCAGGACGCCTTCCTCATCGCGGTGCGTGAGAACACCGCACACGGCCTTCCCCTCTCCCTGGGCGACCGCACGTCCGCCGCCGCGCGCATCGTCCAGTCGCACGGGCACTGGTCTCGCACCGCGCGGTCGCCGAAGTGGCCGGGCTGTCCGCCAGAACCGTCGGCAAGATCCGCCGGACGGTGACCGCCCCGGAGGTGCGGCCCGAAGCCCGGCTGGGGCTGGACGGACGGGCTCGGCCGGTGAACAGCGCCCAGGGACGAGCGCTGGCCGCCCGGCTGATCTCGGAGACACCCGGTGCCTCGCTGCGGCAGATCGCCAAGCTGTCCGGCGTCTCCCCCGGCACGGTGCGCGACGTGCGCGCCCGGCTGCTCCGCGGGGACGACCCGGTCCCGGACACGGTGCGCCGAGCCGGGAACCCGGCGCGATGCTCCGGGGCGGGCTGGGCCCCGGAACACGGCGAGCGGACCAATGCGGCGCTTGGGAAGCCCGCCCAGGATCAGGTGCGGCCCGTGGGGCACACCGCTGACCCCAGCGCGACGCTCGCCTCACTCCTGAAGGACCCTTCCCTCAAATACGTCGAAAACGGCCGGACCCTGTTGCGCCTGCTGAGCGCGAACACGCTTTCCGCGCACCACTGGGAAGAAATTATCGACACCGTCCCCGGGCATTCCGTCGAACTGGTCAGCCGCATGGCGCATGCCCACGCCGACGCGTGGACACAGTTCGCCGAACGCCTTGAACGGAAAAGGTGAAAACAGGGCGAATCCACCTCCGCCAGTCCGATGGACCGGCGACTCGGCGAGTGATTGACCGGTCGCGCAATTGTGCAAACCCTCGGTCACCCACCGGGGATCCTCATGAAAGCGACAGAAAGATGCTGAACGGGAAAAACACCGAAGAGGCGACTTTGCGCCTCTTCGCATTCCACCACGCCGGGGGTGGCCCGTCCGCCTTCTCCGGCTGGCGCCGGGAACTGGGCCCGGAGACCGAAGTCGTGCCCGTCCGCCTGCCCGGCCGGGACCGCACCGGCGGAGTAACTATTTTGGGGTCTCAGCTGGCCGTGGGCAGCATCCACGGCCGCCCGGCGAAGAGGTCACGTAGGGCGGTCAGCGGATCGATGCCGTGCTTGCGGACCGTCGAGACGTAGGAGCGGATCCGGGCGAAGCGTCTCGCGCCGGTCAGAGTGCGCCAGCATCCGGAGACCTTCTGTTGCGCCTTGACCATTCTGAGGTCGCGTTCCGCCTGATTGTTGTCGAACGGGACGGCGAAGTCGGTCATGTACCACTGATACTCCCCGGCGCGGTCCCGCAGGCGTTCGGCCAGGGCCGGACCCCGGGACTGCGTCGATGATTTCCCGCTGCGACGACCAGATCGTCTCTCCGAGAACGTCGGAGACGAACCCTGACGGGGTGTCAAACCACAAGCCGTAGACGCTGCCAGTAACGCGCTCGACTTCGGTGAGGACGTACGCCTGCTCGCGGGATCCGAGACCGGCGAACGCACTGCGACGGCCGACCGGGGCAGCGGACAACAGCAGGTCGGCGATGTTCGCCGCGTCGGCGGACTTCGTCCCGGCGCGCAGCGGCGACCTGGCGGACCGGGCAGCCTGCACTGCCGCAGTGGGGGGAACAGGTGAAGGGGGCACAGACCATTGGCTACCGCCCGGTTCGCCCTAACGTCCCCGACGTCGACCCAAAAACAGTGGAAGGGGCGCAGAGGCCGCTCCTCCGGAGCCTCCCCGGGGGAGAAGGCTCCGACGTCAACGCGGTCCTGCGCCCCTTCCGGGGTGGGTGGCGCACACCCGTCCGAACGGCCCGGGGAAGTTCGCCCGGACGGGGCCACTACATAGGGCAATGCCGCGTAGCTTAAGTAGATCTTGATCGGCGGGGTGCCACCCGGGGTCGGTAGGGTTGCCGACCGTGGACCAACGGGTGGACGTGAGCGGCCGGTTGCCGGAGTGGATCTCGATCGGCCTGCTGGCCGGGTCCGTCCCCCGGGACGTGATCGACGACGCGGTGACCGCGTTCGGGCGGCAGGCGAAGCGGTCGGACGGGAAACTGCCGCCGCATGTGGTGGTGTACCTGGTGATGGCGCTGGCACTGTTCGCCGATGACGACTACGAGGAGGTCGTCACCCGGCTGTCGGAACCGCTGGCCCGCTGGGGCTGCTGGGATTCGGACTGGGAGACACCGACCACCAGCGCAATCACCCAGGCCCGCAAACGCCTGGGCTCCGAACCGGTCCGGGAGATCTTCGACCGGGTGGCCGTGCCGGTCGCCGACCCGCTGACGCGGGGCGCGTGGCTGGGCCACCGGCGGCTGGTGTCGGTCGACGGCATGGAGTGGGACGCCCCGGACTCGGCCGCCAACCG
>NZ_JBXAWK010000037.1:0-65089 GCF_057291755.1 Kitasatospora sp. UYEF31 | reverse complement strand
GCCCGCGGGCTCGGTTGTGGCTCCGCCTCCCGCCTTCTGCGGGGGGGGGGGTGGGTGGGGGGGGGGGGGGGGGGGGCCCCCGGGGGGGGGCCCCCCCCCCCGGCCGGTCCTGTACTGACGGTGTCACCCCGGGCCCGTCGTCCGCGGAAGCGGCGTCGGTACAGTTCGCGCATGTCTGACTCCGCCGCCTCCACGTCCGCCGAACCGGGCGTCATATCCGCCGCCGACCGGGCCGCGCTGCAGCGCCGGACGGTGCGCGTCCTGGTCCTCGCTCAGGTCATCGGGGGTATAGGGGTCGGCTCCGCGCTCGCGGTGGGCGCGCTGCTCGCCGAGGACATCTCCGGTTCGGAGTCCTGGTCGGGGCTGGCCACCACCGCGATAACCCTGGGCGCGGCACTGGGGGCCGTGCCGCTGGCACGGGTCGCGATCGGCCGGGGGCGCCGGGTCGCGCTGACCGCCGGCTGGGCGCTGGCCACCGTCGGCTCGTTGGGTGTGATCCTCGCGGCGGTCCTCGGCTGGTTCCCGTTGCTGCTCGTCTCGATGGTGCTGTTCGGGTGCAGCAGCGCCGCCAACCTCCAGTCCCGGTACGCGGGCGCGGACCTGGCCGAGGACCACAACCGGGCCAGGGCCCTGTCGGTCGTGGTGTGGTCCACCACCCTGGGCGCGGTACTCGGGCCCAACCTGAACAGCCCGGGGGCGGCGGTAGGCCGGGCGCTGGGCATCCCCGAACTGTCCGGGCCCTTCGTCTTCTCCGTGTTCGCCTTCACTGCGGGCGCGCTGGTCATCTGGACGCAGTTGCGCCCCGATCCGCTGCTGACCGCGCGGGCGGCGCTGGGTGTGGTGCCGGACGCCAAGCGGCAGGGCGCGGTGCGGCCGGCGCTGAAAGCGGTGGCTGCGTCCCGTACGGCCGTCTTCGCCCTGGCCGCCGTGGTGCTCGGCCACACCATCATGGTGTCGGTCATGGCCATGACACCGGTGCACATGAAGCACGGCGGCGCGGACCTGTCCCTGGTCGGCCTGACGATAAGCCTGCACATCGCGGGAATGTTCGCGCTGTCGCCGGTGGTCGGCTGGGCCGCCGACCGGCTCGGCCGGGTGCCGGTGCTGCTGACCGGACAGGGGCTGCTCCTTGCCGCGACGGTCACGGCGGGGACCGCCGGGGACAGCACGCCGCAGGTGACGACCGGGCTCGTCCTGCTGGGCCTGGGCTGGTCCTGCTCCCTGGTGGCCGGGTCCACCCTGTTGGCCGAATCAGTGTCGGACACCGCGCGCCCCGGCGTACAGGGTGCCTCCGACCTGCTGATGAACCTCGGCGGGGCGCTGGGCGGGGCCATGTCGGGGACCGTCCTCGACCGGGCGGGCTTCGGCGGGCTCAACACGATGGCGGGGCTGCTCACCGCCCCGGTCCTGTGCCTGGCCGCGGGCTACGCCTTCGGGCGCATGCGCACCAGAACACCCTCCTGAGTCCGCCGGCGGGCCGCGCCGCGGGCGTGTCCCGAAGTGTGCGCCCGGTGATCTCCGCCTAGGTTTGATCAAAATACCCATAGGTGATCAAACCGGACGGCACCGCGAATCCTCCGCCGTCCACGGAAGGGGCTTCGATGGCGTACCGGGTGATCGTTGTTGGTGCCGGGTTCGCAGGTTTCCACACCCTGCGGCAGTTGGAACGCAAACTCGGCCCCCGTGAGGCCGAACTCGTCCTCGTCACACCGCAGAGCTACCACCTGTACCAACCACTGCTGCCCCAGGTCGCCGCGGGCGTCCTGTCCTCGCGGTCCATCGCGGTGCCGCTGCACCGGATGTTCAAACGCGTCCACATCATCCCCGGCGGGGTCATCGGCATCGACACCCGGGCGAAGGTGTGCGTCGTCCGGAAGATCACCGGCGAGGTGGTCAACGAGAAGTACGACCGCCTGGTGCTCGCACCCGGCGCGGTCACCCGGAAGTTCGACATCCCGGGCCTGGAGGAGTTCGGCCGCGGCATGAAAAACCTCGCCGAAGCAGTCTCCCTGCGCGACCACGTGATCGCCCAGCTCGAACTGGCCAACTCCAGCCTCGACCCGGAGGAACGCGCCGCGCGCTGCGGCTTCACCGTGGTCGGCGGCGGCTACGCCGGCGTGGAGACCGCCGCGTGCCTGGAGATGGTCTGCACCAGCGCCCTGAAGCGGTTCCCGCGTCTTGACCCCGCGCAGGTCAAGTGGCGCATCGTGGACATCGCCCCGCGCCTGATGCCCGAACTCGGCGAGAACCTCGGCACCGCCGCCACCGAGATGCTGGCCAAGCGCGGCATCGACATCCGCCTCCAGACCTCGGTCGGCGCGATCACCCGCGACAGCGTCACCCTGTCCACGGGGGAGACCGTCCCCTGCCGCACTCTGGTGTGGACCGCCGGAGTGACCGCCAGCCCGCTGATCGGCACGCTGGGCGCGGAGACCGTACGGGGCCGGCTCGTCGTCGGCGCGGACCTGACCATGCCCACCCACCGCGACGTGTTCTCCCTCGGCGACTGCGCCGCCGTACCCGACCTCGCCAAGGGCGACGGGTCGGTGTGCCCACCCACCGCGCAGTACGCCCAGCGGCAGGCCAAGACCGCCGCGCACAACGTCGTGGCGTCGCTGCGCAACAAGCCGATGACCGAGTTCCGGCACAAGGACCTGGGCCTGGTCGTCGACCTCGGCGGCAGCCAGGCGGTCGCCCGGCCGCTCGGCCGGGACCTGCGCGGCGTACCCGCCCAGGTGATCACCCGCGGCTACCACCTGATGGCCATGCCGTCGGTGCGCGCCCGCACCCGGGTGCTGTCCAACTGGGGCATCCACGCCGCCGCGGGCGACGACTTCGTCCGCCTCGGGTTCATCAACTCCGTCACCGGGAGCCTGAAGAACTTCGAGACCGCGGAGAGCTACCTGACGCCCGGGCAGCTCGCCGAACAGACACGTGACGGCAGTCCGACGCCGTAGCGGTCGGCGGGCCCGCCGACCTGTCGCCAACCCCTCTACCTGGCCCCTTGTGCGGAGGTGTTGACTGAGGGCGGAAGAATGGGGCGGTCGGCGGCACCCCCGCGGTGCGCGGCCGACCCCCTGTCGACAACGGCCGGGTGCACCCGACGGCTACCGTGCACCCAGCCGTACGCCGCTCGCGAAGGAGCTCCCGTGGCGCTGTTCCGCCGTAGGTCACAGCCCGGTCAACAGCCCGGCCAGCCCGGTCAACAGGGCATGCCGGGCCAGCAGCCCGGCGGACCGTTCCCCGGACAGCCGGGACCACAGGGACCACAGGGGCAGCAGGGGCAGCAGGGCATGCCGGGTCCCGGGACAGGGCCCGCCGGCGCCCAGGCCTTCGGCGGCGACCTGCGCCAGGGTTTGATGACCGCCCCGGTGGACCGGGTCCGCCAGGACCTGCGCCTGATGGTCACCCGCCCCGGACCCCACCTGGGCCCGGCCGCGATGCTGTGGCCGCTCGGCTCCGGAGCCGAAGTCGTCGCGGTGGCCTGCGTGAAGCTCCCCGACGGCGCGGCCGTCACGGTGGAACCGGCGATGGCCCAGGCCTGGGGCATGCCCCCGGAGGACCTGTGGCTGCAGGCCGCCCTCAACCTGCGCGGCGAGCAGTTCGGCAGCCAGAAGTTCGACACCACCGTCGGCACCCCGATGACCATGCTCACCGGTCAGGGCTGGCCCGGCTCGTCCCAGCTGTTCCGCCTCGGCGAGGCCCTGGGCGAACCGCTCCCGGCCGGCGCGCTGGTGGCCATGCCGGTGGACAACATGCTGTTCACCCTGCCCGTCCACAGCGCCCGCGCGCTGCACATGGTGCCGTTCATCCTGGACACCGGCGTGGAGCTGACCCGCGGCCAGCAGCCGCTGAGCACCCGCATGTACTGGTGGCACGAAGGCGTCCTCGAAGAGCTGACCGTCGAACGCACCGGGCCCAACGACGCCCGCGTCAGCGGCTCGGGCCGCTTCGGGCAGGCGATGCAGAGCCTCTGAAGACCGCTGTACCGCTGATGAGCCGGATCGAATGAGCCCGATCGAATAAACCCAGGCACTGTGCCGGAGCAAAACCAGTAGCCCGTAATACCGCACAAAGGGTAGGAAGGGGACGACCCGACTACCCCGCGACCGAGGAGCACCAACCACCGTGGGACACATCGACATCAGCGCGGTGGGCCTGACCCTCCCCGACGGGCGGGTGCTGCTCGACGGGATCACCTTCCGGGTGGGCGACGGCAAGACCACCGCGCTGATCGGCGCGAACGGCGCCGGCAAGACAACCCTGCTGCGCATCGTGGCGGGCGAGCTCAAGCCGGAGACCGGCGCAGTGGCCCGCACCGGCGGCATGGGCGTGATGCCGCAGTTCATCGGCCGGATCCGGGACGACTCGACCGTACGGGACCTGCTCCTGTCCGTCGCGCCGCCGGCCCTGCGGGAAGCCGCGCGGGCGATGGACAGGGCCGAACTGGCCATGATGGAAGCCGACGACGAGAAAACGCAGATGCGCTACGCCACCGCGCTGGGCGACTTCGGCGACGCGGGCGGCTACGACATCGAACCGGTGTGGGACGAGTGCTGCCAGGCCGCGCTCGGCATGACGTACGACGCGGCCAGGTGGCGCGAGGTCAACACACTGTCCGGCGGCGAGCAGAAGCGCCTGGCCCTGGAGGCGCTCCTGCGCGGCCCGGACGACGTGCTGCTGCTCGACGAGCCGGACAACTACCTCGACGTCCCCGGCAAGCGCTGGCTGGAGGACCAGCTGCGCGGCACGCCCAAGGCCGTCCTGCTGGTGTCGCACGACCGGGAACTGCTCAGTGAGGCCGCCGACCGGGTGGTCACGTTGGAGCTGGGCGCGGCGGGCAACAGTTCGTGGGTGCACGGCGGGTCGTTCGCGACCTACCACCAGGCCCGTACGGCCCGCTTCGAACGCTTCGAGGAACTGGCCCGCCGCTGGGAGGAAGAGCTCGCCAAGCTCAAGGCCCTGGTGCTGATGTACAAGAACAAGGCCGCGTACAACGACGGCCTGGCCTCGCGGTTGCAGGCCGCGCGCACCCGGCTGCGCAAGTTCGAGGAGGCCGGGCCGCCGCAGAACATCCCGCGTGAGCAGGACGTGAAGATGCGGCTGCGCGGCAGCCGGACGGGCAAGCGCACCGTCATCGCCGAGCAGCTTGAACTGACCGGCCTGATGAAGCCCTTCGACCTTGAGGTCTGGTACGGGGACCGCGTTGCGGTCCTCGGCTCCAACGGGTCGGGGAAATCGCACTTCCTGCGGCTTCTCGCGGCCGGCGGCACCGATCCGGAGCCCGGTCACGAACCCGTCAGCGGCGTGGTGATCGCGCCGGTCGCGCACACCGGCAAGGGCAGGCTGGGCGCCCGCGTGCGGCCGGGCTGGTTCGCCCAGACGCACCAGCACCCTGAGTTCACGGGCAAGACGCTGGTGGAGATCCTCAACCGGGGCGACGAGCACCGCAGCGGCATGGAGCGCGAGCAGGCCGCGAAGGTCCTGGACCGCTACGAACTGGCGTACGTCGCCGAGCAGAAGTTCGACATCCTGTCCGGCGGCCAGCAGGCCCGTTTCCAGATCCTGCTGCTTGAGCTGTCCGGCGCGAACCTGCTGCTGCTCGACGAGCCGACCGACAACCTCGACCTGACGTCGGCCGAGGCGCTGCAGGACGCGCTGGAGCGCTTCGACGGCACGGTCGTGGCCGTCACCCACGACCGCTGGTTCGCCAAGGCGTTCGACCGGTTCGTGGTGTTCGGGCAGGACGGGAACGTGTACGAGAGCGCCGAGCCGGTGTGGGACGAAGGGCGCGTGGTCCGCAAGCGCGGCTGACGTGCCCGGATGTGCGTACGGATTGGGCCCTTTTCGCCCCGCTTCGATAGTCTGCGCGGATGTTCACCGTGTCGACCGTCAACGTCAACGGCCTGCGGGCCGCCTCCGGCAAAGGCTTCACCGAGTGGCTCGCCGCCACCGACGCCGACGTCGTATGCCTCCAGGAGGTCCGGGCGCTGCCCGAGCAGCTGACGGACGCCGTCCGCGACCCCGAGGGGTGGCACGCGGTCTACGCGCCGTCCGCGGTCAAGGGGCGCGCGGGTGTCGCCGTCTACAGCCGGACCAAGCCCGAGGGCGTACGGATCGGTTTCGGTTCAGCCGAGTTCGACACCTCGGGCCGCTGGATCGAAGCGGACCTGCCGGGTGTGACCGTCGTCAGCCTCTACCTGCCCACCGGCGAGGCCGAGACCGACAAGCAGGCCGAGAAGGAACGCTTCATGGCCGAGCTGATCGAGCACCTGGTGGCGCTGCGCGAACGTGCCGCCGCCGCGGGCCGCGAGGTCGTGGTGTGCGGCGACTGGAACATCGCGCACACCGAGTGGGATATCAAGAACTGGAAGGGCAACGTCAAGAAGTCCGGCTTCCTGCCTGAGGAACGCGCCTGGCTGACCCGGGTGTTCGGCGAGTCGGGCTACGTGGACGTCGTCCGCCGCATCCACCCCGAAGGCCCCGGCCCGTACAGCTGGTGGTCCTACCGGGGCAAAGCGTTCGACACCGACGCCGGGTGGCGCATCGACTACCACGTCGCGACGGCGAAACTCGCCGCCGGGGCCCGGACCGCCGTGGTGGAGAAGGCCGACACGTACGCCGAGCGGTGGTCGGACCACTCGCCGGTGACCGTCGCGTACGAAATCTGACGCGGTGCTCTCCCCGCGGGTGCTCCTGGGCACGGCCGTGGCCGCGCTGCTGCTGACCGCCTGTGGCGGCGGGGGTTCCGGCGACGCGCCGCGCGCGGCGTCGTCCGTACAGCCGTCTTCGCAGCCCGCCCAGACGACATCCGCGGAACCGGCCGTGAGCCCGGCCCCCGGGAAGGTCCTCCACCTGACCTTCGACGACGGGCCCGACCCGGTGTGGACGCCGCAGGTGCTCGACGTGCTGAAGAAGTACGGCGCGCATGCGACGTTCTTCGTCGTGGGGGAGCGGGCGCAGCGGCACCCCGAGCTGATCGCCCGGATTACCGGGGAGGGGCACACCCTGGCCAACCACACCTGGACGCACAAGGCGCTCACCGGGACCGGTGCCGCCGGGTTCGCTTCGGAGGTCGACCGTACGCAGGACTTTTTGGGGGCGTCGAAGACGCCCTGCTTCCGGGCTCCGGCCAGTGCGCTGGACGACCGGGTACGGGGTCTCCTGCGGGAGCGCGGGCTGACGGTCGTCGGGTGGGACGTGGACCCGGAGGACTGGAGCAGTCCCGGCGTGGACACCATCGTCGCGCGGGTCCTGAAGGGCGCGGCGCCCGGGAAGACCGTACTGTTCCACGACGGCAACAGCGCCGGGGCGGGCGCGGAACGCTCGCAGACGGTAAGGGCGCTGGGCAGTCTCCTGCCCGAACTGGCCGGGCGGGGCTATGTGTTCACACCGGTGTGCAACCCGGTCTAGAAGGCCACTGAAAATCTAGGCTCGGGCGGCCTCCCAGCAGATCTCGCACCACAGCACGTTGCGCTCACCCGGCGGCAGGCCGACCTGGTCCGGCGTGCGGCGCTCCCGGCGGTTGCGCAGGAACGCGCCCAGTTCGGTCCGGCGGGCGGAGTTGGCCTTCCGGTCGACAGTGGTGCCGGGCGGAGGCTCCACTGTTCCCCCTGGAGATGCTCCGCCTGCCGGGGGTGGCCGCGGGCGCCGTGACCCTGCTGCTGCTGATGGCCACGTTCGGCGGGGTGCTGTTCGCCTCCGCGCTGTACATGCAGAGCGGCCTGCACCACAGCGCGCTGGAGGCCGGCCTGTCCTTCATCCCGCTGTCGGCGGCGTTCGCGTTCGTGTCACTTCGGTGGCAGCGGCTCCCCGCCGCGTGGCACCCGCACCTGCCGGTGATCGGTATGCCGGTCAGTATCGCCGGGCTCACCGCGAGCGCCTGGGCGATGGGCACCGGGCAGCCGGGGTCAGCATGCTGGCGGTGGCCGCGGCGGCGCTGGTGTCGCTGGTGCCCGGGTCGCGGCTGAGCCGCAACTGAACACCGCTACCGCAAACGCCGTGCGACAGGACTCCTGCCGCCCGGTGTTTCCGCGTTTCCACCTGGTCACCCGGGAACCTCCTGGCCGGCTTCAGCTAGCCGACCGGCAAGCGGCGAGCTGCGGATTCTTTTGAGAATCAGGCAATTTGACGGCCCATCAGTCTTGTCGTCTGTACAACTTCCTCTTACTGTTCCCCCACAGCGCAGAAGGGAGGAAGCTGTGACGACACCACACCTGACGACACCTCAGGCGGCCGCACCGCTGCACGCGGACGGCACGCAGGACACTTACGCCCACATCCAGCAGGCCGCCGTCGAACTGTTCGCCGAGCACGGGTTCGCCGGGACCTCGCTACAGGCCATCGCCGACCGGGTCGGGGTGACCAAGGCGGCCCTCTACTACCACTTCCGCACCAAGGACGAGCTCCTCGACGAACTCCTGCGGCCCGCGCTCGACGACCTGGACCGCGTCCTGGAGACCGCCGAGCGCCGCCGCGGACAAGCGGTACGCCAACGCGTCCTGTTCGAGGGGTACGTCGACTTCCTGCTGCGCTACCGCACCCTGGCCGTCGTCCTGGACCGGGACGTGTCCGTCGGCACCCACCCGGCGGTGCGTCCACGCCTGGAGTCGGTGACCCGGCGCATCCGCGGCATCCTCGACGACACCTCCCGCACGGTGGCCTTCCGCGTGTCGACCGCGGTCGCCCTCGGCGGGATGTACTCGGCGGTCGCCACGTTCCCCGAACTGCCCGACGAACAACTGCGCACCGTGCTGCTCGACGTCGTACGAAGGCTGCTGGCCGGGTCACGCACCCGTACGGCCGCCGTCGAACCTTCCGTCTGACCCAAGCCCCCCCACTTCTCGGAGGTCCCGATGACCTGTCCGGTCATGCACAACGGCAACGCGTTCGACCCCACCGACCCCGACCTGTACACCACCCGTATGCCGCTGGAGGAGTTCGCGGTCCTGCGCGACACCGCGCCGGTGTGCTGGATCCCGCAGACCCCGGAGGTGTCCAACTTCGACGACGACGGCTACTGGCTGGTCACCCGGCACGCCGACGTCAAGGAGGTCTCCACCAAGCCGGAGATCTACTCGGCGAACCTCAACACCGCGATCATCCGCTTCGGCGAGGGCATGGACAGCTCCATGCTCGACGGCCAGAAGCTCATCATGATCAACATTGACCCGCCGGAGCACACCCGGCTGCGGTCGATCGTGCAGCGCGGCTTCACGCCCCGGGCGATGCGCAACCTCAAGGAAGCCCTGACCGAGCGCGCCAAGCGGATCGTCGCGGAGGCCCTGGAGAAGGGGTCGGGCGACTTCGTCACGCAGATAGCCTGCGAGCTGCCGTTGCAGGCCATCGCCGAGCTGATCGGCATCCCGCAGGAGGACCGGCAGAAGATCTTCGAGTGGTCCAACACGATGCTCGGCTACGACGACCCGGAGTACGCCGAGTCGCAGGACGCCGGCGCGAAGGCCGCCGCCGAGGTGCTGATGTACTCGATGGGCATGGCCGAGCAGCGCAAAGCCTGTCCCGCCGACGACATCGTCTCCAAGCTGGTCGCCGCCGAGTCCGAAGGATCGCTGTCGTCGGACGAGTTCGGGTTCTTCGTCCTGCTGCTGGCCGTGGCCGGCAACGAGACGACCCGCAACGCGATCACGCACGGCATGGACGCGTTCTTCAACAACCCCGACCAGTGGGAGCTGTACAAGCAGACCCGCCCGGAGACCACCGCCGACGAGATCGTCCGCTACTCGTCGCCGGTCATGTCCTTCCAGCGCACCGCCACCGAGGACACAGTCCTGGGCGGCCAGGAGATCAAGAAGGGCCAGCGGGTGGGCATCTTCTACTCGTCCGCGAACTACGACCCGACGGTGTTCGACGAGCCGAACAAGTTCGACATCACCCGCGACCCCAACCCGCACCTGGGGTTCGGCGGCGGCGGACCGCACTTCTGCCTGGGGTTCACCCTGGCGAAGATGGAGATCAACCTGATGTTCGAGGCCATCGCCGACGCGATGCCGGACATCAGCAAGCTCGCGGAGCCGCGGCGGCTGCGGCACGCGTGGATCAACGGCATCAAGGAGATGCAGGTGTCGTACACCGGCTGAGCGGGTTCCCTTCGGGGCCGCTGCCTGCTTCCGCCCTCAGGCCGGCGGGGGAGACCGGCGCTTCCGGCGTGCGGGTTTCACCCCACGCGCCGGAACCGCCGACTGTGTCAACGCTATGGCTCCGGGTGCTGTCCCGCGGTGAGCGGGCGCTGCTCCTCAGCAGGGTCGGGGTGCTGCTTCCCGCCGTGAGCGGGGTGCCGCTTCCCGGACGGCGTAACCGGGTGCGGTGACCGCCGCCGGAACGCCTTGGATATCTTTGCCTCCATGGCAAATGAGATCGTTCACAACAACAGCAGCGAGCACGTCCTTGAGACCTGGCCGCCGGACTTCCCGCCGAAGCACACCAACGCCTTCCCCGACCCCAGCGCGAAGCTCTTCTGGATCAGCATCGTCGGGATCGCGTTCACCTTCCTGGCCATCGTCGTGGGGGTCCACTACGGCATGACCTTCGCGGGCGGCCGGCCGGGTATAACCTCCGGCTACTGAACCGGCAGACTCAACAGGGACACAGCCGCAGGGCCACCAAGCGGCGGGCGCCACAGCCGTCGGCACCCGCCGCTTCCGCGTGTCAGGGCCTGTGCCCGTCACACCGCCAGCCGCAGGGGTAGAACCACGCCCCGGGTCAGCGGTGCCGGTCCGGGTCCGTGGCCACCACCGCGCCGGTCATGATCGCCATGATGCTCCACACCAGCCACATCCACGAGACCGCGTCGTAGACGGCCGTGTACAACCCGATCAAGGTCAGTGCGATGAGCGTGCAGACGATCAGTCCGCGGCTTTGACCACTGAGCGTTCCTTGCGACATGGTCCCCTCCCGGAAAAACCAAAGGCAGGATGTACGGTGCGCTGCTGCGCACGGTAGTCCGCCCGGTCCCGGGCCGGAAGACGATCGAGCTGTTTCAGGGCAGCGGGTGTCACACCCCCGAGTGCTCCCGGAGCAGCGTCAGCGCAGGACGAGCCGTCCGTACAGGCGCTCAAGGTCGGCCGCCGGGTCGGCGGTCAGGCCGCCGTGGACCGGGCCGGCCTGCACGATGGTGGACTTCGGTGCGGTCAGCCAGCGGAACCGGCGGCCGATCGGATCCGCCCCGGCCGGTCCGGCGTCCTCGCCCCCGGCGCACATGAGTTCCCAGGCGACCAGAGCGGCCCGTACCTGATCGATGTCGACGTCCGGTGCCAGGGCCCGCAGGCGCACCTCGTCGAGATGCGTGCGCACACCCAGGAACCCGAACCACTGGCTGTAGAGGACGACCCCGGCGTTGACGCACTCGCCGCGCTCGATGCACGGAACGATCCGGATCGGCGCGTACTCGTAGAACTCCCGCTCACAGCTCACGGCTTCCACTTCTTCTCCGGCAGTTCGATCATCCAGTCGGGGCGCGGTTGGTGGGACGAACTCGCCGTGCGGGGAGCCGTATTGGCGATGTCCGGCAGCCAGGCCCGGGCCCCGCCGACCCGGGCGAGCAGATGCTTGACGTACGCGTCCCGCAACGCCTGCGGCGAGTCCAGACCCAGCGCGGCGTCGGCCTCGGACGGCTCCAGCCACGCGTCGGGGACCAGCGCGGTGACCTCCCGCAGCAGTTCCCCGGTCACCAAGGGCGCCAAAAAGGCGTCGGCCTCCGCCAGAAGCGGGCCACCGCTGGCGAGCAGCACATGGTCGGCGGCGTCGAACGGGCGGTCGACGGCCTTGTCCGCGGTCTTCCACGAATGGTGGAACCACAGGGCCGCACCGTGGTCGATGAGCCACAGGTTCCCGTGCCACACCAGCAGGTTCGCGTTGCGCCAGGACCGGTCGATGTTGGACGTGAACGCGTCCAGCCACAGGATCCGCGCGGCCAGTGTGCCGTCGGGGGAGACCGTCACCGGGTTGAAGTCGACCGAGCCAGGCAGGAAGTCCATGCCCAGGTTCAGCCCGGCGCTCTTGACGATGAGCTCCTGGACCTCCTGGTCGATCTCGCCGCGCCCGATGACCGCGTCGAACTCCATCCGCACCAGGTCGGGCATCGGCAGGCCGAGCCTCCGGGCCAGTTCACCGACGATCACCTCGGCGACCAGCGCTTTTGGCCCTTGACCGGCGCGATGCCACTTGGTCACGTAGGTGCCGAGGTCGTCGGCCTCGACCAGACCGGGGAGGGAGCCGCCCTCACGCAGCGGGGCCACAAAACGGGTCGCGTTGACGACAGGAAGCATGATGATCACCCTACCGGGCGGGGTCCGCGGGCTGCGCGGGGGAAAACACCGGCCGGGCGACGTCCGACACGTGCGCGTCGCGGTGACGGTGGAGCGCTGAACGCAGGACGCCCCCGCCGTTGCGGCGGGGGCGTCCTTTGTACGGAACTGCTCAGGTGCCGGCCTTGCGCCCCCACACGAACACGTTGTCGCCGACCTGCGTCAGATCGAACAGCGCCTTCGCGTCGCCGTTGCGCATGTTCACGCAGCCGTGCGAGCCGGGAGGGGAGGACACACTGCCGCTGATGCCGTGGAAGGCGATCCCGCCGTCGAAGAACTGGGTGTACGGCATCTCCACGTTGTAGAGCGTCGAGTAGTGGTTGCGCTTCTTCTGGTAGATCTTCTTCATGCCGGTGCGGGTCTCGTAGCCGTCGCGCCCCGTGCGTACGGGCACGGGCCCGAACAGGTGCTTGCCGTTCTTGTCCTGGACCCACATCTTCTGCGCGCTCAGGTCCACACAGGCGATGCGGGTGTGCCCCAGCGGACACTTGTTCCCGCCGCGGGCCGCGACGGCCGCCGCCTGCGGGTCCACCCGTTCCGGACCGCGGACGGCGGCCGTGCCCGCCGCCCGGTCGAAGCCGGTGAACCCTTCGACTCCGGCGACGTCGCCGTAGCTGCCGGACACCCCGGTGGGCGGGCCCGCCGGGGACCGGGCGGCGGACGCCGCAGCCACCGGGCCGGTGAGCAGTGCCCCGGCCAGGGCTACGGACAGCAGGGAAATGCGGAGAGGACGCATCAGCTCACGGCTCCTACGTGGACAGCGTGGTTGGGGGAAACGAGACCAGCTTCGCCGGACCCGCTCAACCCCGCCTGCGCAACATCACCCGAATGGAGTACGACTTTGCGACACGCCGGGCCACCTACGTTGACGACTGATCAACTGACGGCTAGTCAACCGACGCCCTTCAGCTGCCCCCGCTAGATCCCCCCTAGATCCCCGCGCGGTGCACGAAGCGGCCCGCGACCAGCGTCGCGGTCACCGGCAGGTCGACCAGGTCGTCCGGCGCACACCGGACGGGATCGCCGCCGAACACGGTCAGGTCCGCGTGGAAGCCCACCTTGATACGGCCTGCGACCTGGTCTTCGCCGGCCGCGTACGCGGCCTCCGTGGTGTACCCGGCCAGTGCCTGTCCGGCGCTCATCGCCTGGTCGGCGATGTAGGGGGCGCGGTCCTTCTCGCCCGCCGGACGGCGCAGCTGCGCACCGGCGAGGGTGCGGCGCGGGTCGAACGCGGCCACCGGCCAGTCCGAGCCCAGGGCGACCCGGCCGCCGGCGCGCAGGATGTCGCCGTACCGCCAGGCCAGGGCGCAGCGTTCAGGACCAAGCCGGGTCGACCAGTTGTCCGACTGGTCGGGCAGTGACCAGTCCATGTGGGTCGGCTGCATGGAGGCGACGACGTCCAGGGCGGCGAAGCGGGTGATCTCGGCGTTCTGGAGGACTTCCGCGTGTTCGACGCGGTGCCGTGTTCCGGCGGGGGCCTGGGTGCGGGTGTACGTGTCGAGTGTGTTCGCCACGGCTTTGTCGCCGATCGCGTGGGTCCAGGAGGGGAGTCCCGCGTCGGCGGCGATCTGTACGGCCTGCGCGTAGCGCGTCACGTCCTTCCACTGGGAGCGGTGGGACTGGCCGCAGCAGTCGGGTTCGCGCAGCCACGCGCCGCCGCCGTCGATCGCGCCGTCGGCGAAGAACTTCACCGCCGCCAGGCGCAGCAGCCGGGCTCCGGCGGTCGTGGTGCGCAGGTCGCTGATGCGCTGGGCGAGGTTGTCGACGTCGCCCGGCGGGCACCAGGGCGCGAACCGGGTGCGGACGCTGAGCCGGCCGTCGGCGTCGAGTGCGGCCAGGGTGTCGGCGGTGCGCGGGCCGTCGTCCAGGACGTGGACCCCGGTGATGCCGTGCCGGTTCTGTTCGGCGAACAACTGCTGGACGCGGGACTGGAGTTCGGGGTGCGGCATCGGTGGTACGGCGGTGTAGCCGAGCTGGACGGCGGCGTTCTCGTGGAGTTCGCCGGTCGGTCCGCGTTCGTCGCAGACGATTTCGGAGCGGTCGGCGAATTCGCGCGGTCCGGTGATCCCGGCGAGCCGCAGGGCCGCGGTGCTCATCAGGGCGGAGTGCGCGTCGGACATCCAGAGGAACGCCGGGCGTCCGCCGACCGCCGCGTCGATGGTGTCGCGGTGCAGTCCGGGTCCGGTGAACGCGGCGTACTCGCCGCCGAAGCCGGTCACCCAGCCGTCGGGGCCGGCTGCTTCGGCCCGGGCGGCGAGCCGGGTGCGGACTTCGCCGAGGGTGACCGCTCCGGTCAGGTCGGCGCCGCGGGCCATGTCCGTGCCGAGCACCGGGTGCTGGTGACAGTCCGTCAGTCCGGGGGTGACGGTGTGGCCGGTCGCGCTGACGACCTCGGTTCCGGGGCCGGTGTGCGGGCGGACGCCGGCGTCGTCGCCGACGGCGAGGACAAGCCCGTCGCGTACGGCCACCGCGGTCGCGAAGGGGTTCTCCGGGTCGAGTGTGCGGATGTGCGCGTCGACGACGACCAGGTCTGCGGGGCGGTTCATGAGGTGACCCCGGCGGGTGCGGGCTGTTCGGCGGCAGCGGGCGTGGCGGCTGTGAGGGCACGGTGCGGCCGGGCGACGGCCAGGTAGGCGATGCCGGTGCCGAGTACGAGCGCGACGCCGATCACCGCGGCCCAGACCTGGTAGCCGGGGGCGTCCGGCGGGGCCAGGAGCGTGCGCGGCCAGGCGATGTTGACGAATTCGAACGCCAGCCACAGGACCGCGCCGAAGTTGACCGCCGTACCGAATCCGCCGAGTCTGATCCCGGCCGGGACCCAGGTCCCGCGCAGCCGGGCGATCAGTGCGGCCAGGGCGATGGCCAGGAACGTGAGGTACAGCGCGGCGCTGCCGAAGGTGACGATGCTGCCGATCGCGGACGCCTCCAGGCCCAGGAGCAGGGCGGCGCAGCTGACGGCGAGGTCGAGGACCAGGGCTGCGACGGGTGCCTGGCGGCTGTTGACGCGGCGCAGCACCGCGGATCCGGGCAGGACTCCGTCGCGGGCCATCGAGTAGACCGCGCGGGCGCCGCCGGCCTGGGAGGCCAGTGCGCAGGCGATGAACGCGATGATCACGACGACGATGAACGGCTTCGCGGACCAGTCGCCGAACGAGGCGACGACGGCGGTGGTGACCGGGTCGAGGTCCCCGCCGGTCATGACCTTCGCGGGGTCGGGGTGGGACAGTTCGACCGCGACGGCGTTGAGGATGACGATCAGGCCGACGCTGAGGAAGGCCCACCACAGGGCGCGCGGGACCTGGCGGGCCGCGCCTTTGGTCTCCTCGGCCATGCCCACGCACGCGTCGAAGCCGACGAACGCCCAGCCGGCGACGGCCAGGGCCGCCGTGAAGGCCATGGGTTTGGACCCGCCGGACAGCGCTTCGGCACCGAAGGTCTCGGTGAG
Organism: Kitasatospora sp. UYEF31; assembly: GCF_057291755.1. Taxonomy (NCBI): domain Bacteria; kingdom Bacillati; phylum Actinomycetota; class Actinomycetes; order Kitasatosporales; family Streptomycetaceae; genus Kitasatospora; species Kitasatospora sp. UYEF31. The sequence goes on along the minus strand of NZ_JBXAWK010000037.1, from coordinate 49,321 downwards.
CAGGGAGAAGCCGTGTTCGCGGAAGAGGAACAGCAGGCCGAAGCCGACCACGACCGAGGCGAGGGTTTCAGCGGCGATGCCGAGGTCGACGACGCGTTTGAGGAGGTCGATGCCGAACGCGTTGACCAGTGCGCACAGTGCGAGGAACAGGGCGGCGACGGCGACCACGCGGCCGGGTGTCGGGGTCAGGTCGAACAGGGCGAAGAACCAGGGTGAGGCGAGGTAGGCGATCGTGGTGTGGGCGAAGAACAGTGAGCACAGGGTGATCCAGCCGACCAGCCAGGCGTACTTCGGGCCGATCAGGCGGCGGGTCCACTGGTAGGCGCCGCCCGAGATCGGGTAGTCGGCGGCGAGTTCGGCGTACACGCACACGACGAGCGCCTGGAGCAGGAAGACGGCCGGCAGGGCCCAGACCCACGCGGGGCCCGCGACGGTCATGCCGAGTTGGACGACCGCGTACAGGCCGACGACCGGTGACACGGCGGCGAATCCCATGGCGATGTTGCCGAAGGCGCTGAGGCTGCGCTTGAGCTCCTGCTTGTAGCCGAGGCTCTCCAGGTGTGCGGTGTCGGCGTCGACGCCGGGTCTGTGGAGGGTGGGGTGCTGGTCGTCGGTCATGGGCCCTCATCTGCTGAGAGGTCGGTACGGGAGGTCGGCCGGTCCGCCGGGGAACGGCGTCGGCCGTGTCGTCCGATCAAAAACTTACGTTGTTAGTTTTGGGGAATGTAGACCCTGACGGCACCGGCTGGGAAGACCCGGTTCACAGGTACGCTGACGACGCTGAGTGACCGGCGGACCCGCGGGTCGGCCGGGCCGGGAAGGGCGCACGACATGGGACGACCGACCAAACCCCTGCTCAGCCGCGAGGGGATAGCAGCCGCAGCCCTCGCACTGGTCGCGGAACAGGGCCTCGACGCCCTGACGATGCGCGCGCTCGCCGCCCGGCTCGGAGTCCGCGGGCCCTCGCTCTACAACCACGTCGCCTCCAAGGAGGACCTCCTGGACGCGGCGACCGAGCTGATCGTCCGGGACCTGGACCGGCACCTGCTCGACGACGAGGACTGGCGGCGCGGGTTCACCGCCTACGCCCACCGGTACCGGCACGCCTACCTGCTGCACCACGGGCTGCTGCCGGTGGTCGCCCGCCGCCCGGTGGCCACCCGCGAGGCCCTGTCCGGGTACGACGCGACCCTGGGCGCCCTGGTGCGGATCGGCTGTACGCCCGCCGAGGCCGCCGAATTCTCCGCGGCGTTCGACTACCTCATCGTCGGCTCGGTCCTGGAGACCTACACCGCGGGCTTCGACCGCACCCCGGACGCCTACCGGCCCGACTATCCGGCTCTGGCCGACGCACTCGAAGCAGCGGGCACCGGGCCGGGCGGCCTGCCAGGGCTGGACGCGCGCGGCTTCGACACGGGCCTGGAACTGCTCCTGGACGGTCTCGCCCACCGGCTCGGCGCACGGCTGCGCCCCGCGGCGCAGTAAATTCACCGGCCCGGGACACCACGGCGCACTAAATTCACCGGCCACCCGACACCGACCGGCACGCAGTGCCCCGCCCCCGCCACAAAACCACCCGGGAGACCTCCATGGACAGCACCGCCACTGTCGTCCGCGCCGCCGACCGGCCCGGTGACCTGGACGCCGCACACCACATCTACCTCAAAGCCGGGTTCACGCTCACGGTCGAGCGGCCCGCCCGGATGTGGGGCCTGGACGCCGTCGAACAGCGGATGGACCTGGACCTGCGGCACAACCTCTAGGTCCTGTCCACGGGCCGAACCGTTGCGGCACTAGGCTTCGCTCCTGTGAGCGAGACGACGACCCAGCTGTTCCGGCCCTGTACGCACTGCGGCAGGCCCGTGGCCCAGAAACCCGGTGCGGGCAGGCCCTTCCGGTACTGCCAGGACAACGACGACGCGTGCATCAAGGCCGCCCGCAACACCCGGCAGCGCACCCGACACGCGCCCGGACTGCCCGGGCAGGTCTCCCGTACGTGGGAGATGGTCGACCGCCTTGAGCAGATGACCGACAGCCTCGCCGACGCCATGGCCGCGGAGCTGAGCGCGTCGGGGGTCGAGAAGCAGCTCGCCGACGTCCGCGCGGAGGCCGCGGCGCAGATCGCCGCCGCGCACAGTGAACGCGTCGCCGCGCAGGAGACCGCCGCGACAGCGCAGGCCGACGCTTCGCAGGCACGGCAGGACGCGAAGCAAGCGGACGCTGACGCGCGGGCCGCCCGTACCGAAGCCCTTGACTCCCTGACCCTCGCCCAGGAGGCGGCCACCGCCCGCGACGGCGCGCTCCTGGAAGCCGACCGCGCCGCCGAGGCCGCCGAAGGCGCCCGCACGCAGTTGGAGCGGGCCGTCACCCGCGCCGAGTCGGACCGCGAGGCCCGCGACGCGGCCGAACGCCGCGCCGAAGAGGCCGCGGAGACCTCCGCCAGGGCACGGGCCCGCGCCGAAGCCGCGGAATCGGCCCGCGGGCAGGCCGAACAGCAGACCGGGGAAGCCGTAAGGGAACGGCAGACCGCAGAAGCCGACCGGGACCGCGCACAGCGCCGCGCCGCCGAGGCCGGACACACGGCCGGGCAGGCGGAGACCGCCCGCGAGGCCGCCGAGACGGCACGGTCCGCCGCCGAAGCCGAGACGGACCGTCTCAGTGCGGCACTGGCCGTCTCCGAGACGGACCGCACCGCGTGCCGGGCCGCCGTAGAGGAACTGACCGTACGGGTGTCCGCCGCCGAGACGGCACGGTCCGTCTCGGAAGCCGAGACCGAACGTCTGCGCACCGCACTGGCAGCCGCCGGGGCGCAGCACGAGACGGCCCGTACCGAACTGGAACGCTCCCGCTCCCGGGTGGAGCAGCTCACCGACCAGGTGATCGGCCTGACGGCCGGGCTGACCCGGGGCAAGGACACCTGACCTGCGACGCTGCGCCGTCGCGGGCCCGAAAACCCGAAGGACGACCGCGTACGGGTCACCTCGCGCGCAGGGCGAGGCCGCCTTCCCGGTAGACTGACCGGCTGAAGGGGAGTAGTCCTGTAGCAACCGGACGGTCGACATACTGGCGCACTCGTGCGCCCGGTCGCCGGGCCCACGGCCTCAAAACCGCGGGTGGACGAGACCTTCGACCAGTCCGTCGTACGCGTTTTCCGCGCCGCGACGCCGACACCGGTCGAAGACGTCCTCCCCTGACAGGCTGGTTGTCCTCGCCCTGCGCGGCGTGTGAGGTGCGGTCTTTGAAAGGCCCCTCCGTCCCATGAGTCTGACCGTCATCGCCACCACGTTTGTGGTCGTGTTCCTCGCTGAACTCCCTGACAAGTCGCTGCTGGCGTCCTTGATGCTCGGCAGCCGGCTGCGCCCGCTGTGGGTGTGGCTGGGCATCGCCACCGCGTTCCTCATCCACGTGGTCATCGCCGTGGCCGCGGGCGGGCTGCTGGCACTGCTGCCCAGGACGCCCGTGCAGATCGTCGTCGCGCTGCTGTTCGCGGTGGGCGCGGCCGTGCTGCTGTTCGGCGGTGACGAGGAGGAGGTCGACGCGGACGCGCCGAAGAAGACCGACGCGTCCGGCTTCCTCGCCACGTTCGCGATCGGCTTCGGTCTGATCTTCGTGTCCGAGTGGGGCGACATCACGCAGTTGGCGACGGCGAACCTCGCCGCGAAGTACGACCCACTGTCGGTGGGCGTCGGCGCGGGCCTGGCGCTGCTTGTGGTGTCCGCACTGGGCGTGGCCGCCGGTTCGGCGCTGCTGCGGGTGGTGCCGATGAAGCTGGTGCGGCGGGTCGCCGGTGTGGTTATGGCGGTGCTTTCGGTCATCACGGTGGTCGAGTTGTTCTGACACCGGGCTGTTCTGACGGCGGGCCCTGGTGACGCCGGGCTCCGCCGGCATCCGGTTTCGGCTGAAACCGGATTCCTCCGGCACCGGGCCGGTCGCCGGATTTGATTCCCTGAGTGACAGTCAGCTTGTAGCGTCGCGTATCCGGTCTGTTCCCGGCCCGGCCCTCTTGCTGGAGAGGCTCACGATGACGTTCGAGATCGTTTCCGCCCCCGCTCCCACTTACCGCTTCCGGTGCACGGTCGGAGGTGAGTCGGTCACGTTCAATTCGACCTCCGGCCTGGCCGTGTCCTACGACACGATCGAGTACCGGGACGGAGCGGGGGACTGGCTGCGGATACCGGACCGGCCGGAGCGGCCGCGGGTGACCCTGCGGCGCGGTGAGCCGGGGAGCGTGAAGGGCGTCTGGGCGGAGTGGGTCGGCGGGATCGACGACAGCGAGGCCGACTTGCGCGACGTCTCGATCGCGTTGACGGCCGGGACGGGCGACGGACCGCTCGTCACCTGGAGGCTGGTGAACGCCTTCCCCGTCAAGTCCGCCACCGGTGACCGGGACGGCGACGGCGTCTATGAGTTCGAAGAGGTGGTCCTGACGGCCGACCGGGTGAGTGTCGAGTTCCACTGACCGGGTGCGCGGTGACGACGCCGGCTGCGCCGGGACCGGCACGGCCGGCGTCTGCTCCCGGGTTCCCGCCCCACCACCGACGCCGAGCACCTGTCCGCACGGGTGGCCGAGGTGACCGCGCAGAACCCGCGGAGCCGAAATCACCACCGAGCGGAAGCTGATTCGCCGCACACGGTCTGCCTACCGGGTGGGATCCCCGCTGCGGAGCGGCAGCGAGACCCAGATCGTCTTCCCCACCAGATCGCCGTCCGGTTCCACGCCACAACTGCCGTACGCCTCGGTGACCAGGGCTTTGACGATGAGCAGCCCGCGGCCGGCGTCGTCGTCCACGGTCTCCAGGAGGGCACGTGGCCGGAAGGGGTGCTGGTCGTGCACCCCGACGTACAAGCTGTCGTCGGCGGTCAGCCGGACGACGACGCTAATCTGCGGGGACAGCACCCCGGCGTGCTTGACGGCGTTGGTGACCAGCTCGGACACGATGACCCGCAGGCTGTACGCGGTGTCGCAGCCCGGCGGCAGGCCCCAGGCGGCTGCGGCCTGGAGCACCGCCCGCCGGACCTGCGGCACCACCGCCGCGTCGGGTGGGATGTCGAATCTGTAGACGGGTGTTCCGGCGTCCAGCACCGTCATGCCGTCCCTCCGCGGGGAAGGCACGGAGCAGAAACGGTCGGACGTCCGGCGCGATGACCGAACCTGGAGTGAGACATGCTGCCCCCGGGGGCCGATGTGCGGCTGTGCGGCCTTTCCGATGAGCGTAGCGACTTCGGGGGCCGTTTCCGTGCCCGATCGACTACTCCGTGTCCGCAACGGCACAGTTCGTGGTAGCGCGACGGTGGTGTTCGGCGGCTCCCGTTGCGTGTGCTCCTTCCGTACGCCGGTTCAGGAGTTCACCTGCGCCACAGCAGCGTCGCCCGCGGACTCGAACAGATCGGAAAGGCCCTGGGCATCGAACCCACGGAGCCCACCGGACTGATACGGGCCAGGTTTGCCCTCACCGCACGGCGGCTACTCGACGGCTGAGGCAGATCCGCCTCGTCACCCTCCGGCACTTACACGGCAGTCCGCCTGATCCCGGGTCCGTCGGCAGTCCACTGCACGGTGTACCGGCTGCGGCCGCCCTCGAGCGCGGTTGCTTTTCATACCCCCCACCCCTATCGTCATCACGTCAACGTATGAACAGATATTCAGGTATCAAGGAACCGGCGGGAGGCGACCTGATGACCGGCACCACGCAGGACCACACGCAGGACGACACCTGCGCCGTACCGGCCGTGGACGGGGACAAAGTCACCGACGTGACCCGCACCCTGCCCGGCCCCGAAGCCACAACCCGCGCGGCGGAGGTCTTCGCCCTCCTGGGCGACCCCGGCCGGCTCCGCCTGCTGCTCGCCCTCCTGGACGGCGAGATGTGCGTATGCGACCTGGCCGCGACAATCGGACAGAGCGAGTCCGGCGTCTCCCACCAGCTGCGCCTGCTGCGGGCCCACCGGGTGGTGACCGCCCGCCGCAGCGGACGCCGCGCCTACTACAAGCTCGCCGACGCCCACGTACGGATGCTCCTCGACCTGGCCCTGACCCACAGCTCCGAGACCCCTGGAGACCCCGCATGAGCGCCGAGCACGACCACGACGGCGACGGGCGCGCAGCGCCCGCGCTTAAAACCGGCCAAGACGGGCACAGCGGACACAACCACGCCGTGTCCGCCGACGCCGACCGCCGCTACCTCACCGGCGCACTGGCCCTGCTCGTCGGATTCCTGCTCGTCGAAGTCGTCGTCGGCGTCATCGCCAACTCCCTGGCACTGATCTCCGACGCCGGGCACATGCTCACCGACTCCATGGCGATCGTCCTGGCCCTGGCCGCCATGCGCCTGGCCGCCAAACCGGCCCGGGGCAAGTGGACGTACGGCTACAAACGCGCCGAAATCATCTCCGCGCAGGTCAACGGCATCACCCTGCTGCTGATGGTCGTCTGGTTCGGCTACGAGGGCATCCGCCGCCTGTTCGACCCGCCCGAGGTCAAGGGCGCCCTGGTCCTGGCCACCGCCCTGGTCGGCATCGTCGTCAACGTCGCCGCCGCCTACCTCATGTCCAAGGCCAACCGCAGCTCGCTCAACGTCCAAGGCGCCTACCAGCACGTCCTCAACGACCTGTGGGCGTTCATCGCCACCGCGATCGCCGGACTCGTCGTCGTCACCACCGGCTTCGCCCGCGCCGACGCCATCGCCTCACTCATCGTCGCCGCCCTCATGCTGCACGCCGGCGTCGGCCTGGTCCGCGACTCGTGGAAGATCCTGCTCGAAGCCGCCCCCGCCGGAGCCGACCCCGCGGAGATCAGCGCCATGCTCACCGACCAGGACGGCATCGCCGAAGTCCACGACCTGCACGTATGGACCATCACCTCAGGCTTCCCCGCCCTGTCCGCACACATCCTGGTCGACACCGGCCGGGACTGCCACGCGCTGCGCGTCGACATGGAACGGATCCTCCACGACAAATGGGGGATCGAACACACCACCCTGCAGGTCGACCACGTCCCGTCGAGGCTGCTGACCATAGGCGACAGCGCCGCCGGACACTGCGCGACCTAGGTCCTGTTCTGGGTTTCCCCCCGGGCCCGCGCCGCCTGGCACCGCCCCTCGCGGCGTTGCCGAATCCTCCAGGTACTGACCCCCGGTACGGGTCCGGATCCGGCGCCCTGCGACGGACGACGCCTGCGCTTGGAGCCGGATTCAGAAAGGACCCCCAGGCGGTCACCCGCCCGGGGGTCCTTCCATACGCGAATCCGCTGCTCCTCAGCCCGCCTTCTTCAGCGGGCGCGTCAGTTCGAGTTCGAACCCGCGGTGCGCACCGCGCGCAGGCGCTCGGCGCGCAGCTGCTCGTGCCAGCGGTCCTCCAGCGGCGTCAGCGGCACACCGGTGGCCCACGTGATCAGTACGTCCGCGAGACCCGGGTTGCGGGACATCACCGGACCGTGCAGGTAAGTGCCGATGACCTTGCCGCTGTACGCGCCCTCAGTGCCGTCACCCGTACCGTTGCCGAACCCGGAGCTCACCCGGGCCAGCGGCCTGGCGCCGGGGCCGATGTGCGTCACACCCTGGTGGTTCTCGAAACCGGACAGCTGCGGGAGCCGCAGCTCCGGGGCGACGTCCGCCAGGACCTCACCCACACAACGCCGGCCCACCGGCCCGCGCCCGGACGTCACATCGAGCAGGCCCAGGCCCGACTCGACCCGGTCCAGGTCGTCGACGAACTCATGCCCGATGATCTGGTAACCCGCGCACACCGCGAGCAGCGTCGCACCGGACGCCACCGCCTGCGACAGGCCCGGGTCCCGGCGCAGCCGCTCAGCCGCCAGCCGCTGCGGGCGGTCCTCACCGCCGCCGATCAGGTAGATGTCGCCCTGCGTCGGCACCGCCTGGTCCGAGCGCACGTCCACCCGCTCGACCTCGATTCCGCGCAACTGCGCCCGGCGCTCCACGATCAGGGCGTTGCCCTGGTCGCCGTAAGTGCTCAGCAAGTCGGGGTAGACCCAAACGATCCGAAGCCTGCTCTGCCCGATCACGCCTGGTCTCCCTTGATACGACGGCGCAGCGACTGGAACGCCGTGTAGTTCGCGATCACTTCGATCTGTCCGGGCGGGCACGCGGCCACCGCGTCGGACAAGTCTTCGAACACCTGGAACGGCAGGCCCGCGACGTCCAGGCGCACCGCCAGGTCCACGCGGCGCTGGCCCAGCACGAACAACGGGTGCCCGGCCAACTGCCTGAAGTCGACGTCCCAGATCCAGGACGTGTCCTTGCCGTCGGCGTCCAGCGCGTTGACCGACAAGATCACCGGGGTCGGCGGCGGGTCGATGAGCGAGAACGTCTCGACCCATCCCGCCGGATTCTTCGCCAGGAGCAGGCGCAGTTTGCGCCCGGCGAACTCGACCACGTCGTACCGGCCGGCGACCGCCTTGACGTGCGTCATGCGCTCCATCGCGGCGGCCGTCGGCACACCGAACACCGACGCGACCGCGGCCGCGGTCACCGCGTTGGCCCGGTTCGCCCGGCCCGGCAGGCTCAGCTGGATGGGCCACACCTTGCCGTCCGGGTCGACCATACGGTCGCCCACCAGCGCCCACGTGGCCTGCGGGCGACGGAAGTCGCACTCACCACAGAACCAGTCGTCACCCGGACGCTGCATCACACCACCGCACGACGGACAGGACCAGGAGTCCTCCTGCCACGTCTGGCCGACGGCGACCCACACCACTTCGGTGCTCGACGAAGCCGACCACACCACCAGCGGGTCGTCGGCGTTGGCCACCACGACCGCGCCGGAACCGCGCAGACCCTCACGCCACAGTTCAGCCATCATGCGGGTCTCGGCGGCCCGGTCCAGCTGGTCGCGCGACAGGTTCAGCAGCGCGATCACCAAAGGCTCAGCATCGCGGGCGACACCCGGCAGGTACTTCTCGTCGACCTCGATCACGCCGTACTGCGCCTCAGGACCGGCACCGGCCAGCGCGGCGGTGATGCCCGCGGGCATGTTCGCGCCCAGCGCGTTGGACACCACCGGGCCCGCCGCCCGCATCGCCTCGGCGATCAGCCGCGTCGTGGTCGTCTTGCCGTTGGTGCCCGACACCAGCACGGTCTGCAGACCGTCGGACAGCTGTGCGAGCAGATCGGGCGCGATCCGCAGGGCCAGTTTGCCCCCGATCACCGAACCGCTGCCCTTGCCCGCGCGCCGCGAGATCGCCGCGGTGACCCGCGACGCGGCCATCGCCAGCTTCGCGCGCGGCGGCAGCGGTTCAGAGCCCCGCTGCACACCCCCTGGGCCGGGGACCATGTTGCCTGCCATCGGTTACCGATCCTCCAGGGGCCACCCGCAGCGCGGACAACCCGACGTCATTCGGCGCCAACCCTACCGAGCGCGGCACCCCAGCCGCCCCACGCGTACCCCGTCAGCGCACTTCCTCCGATGCTGGAAGCCCCTGGCCCGGTGCCCCCAGGCCGACCGCGACCGCCGCGGCGGCCACCGCGAGCAGGACCCGGTACGCGCTGTCGCCGACCGGCGCGGGTCCAGGACGTTCCGCACCGGCCGCGTCCACGATGTCGGACACCGCCTGGAACCAGCCCCACACCGCCGCCTCCCGATCCGTGCCCCTGCCGTTGCCCAGGGCCTGCAACAGGCCCAGGGCCAGGACGACATCGCGTACGCCAAGGCCCCGCACCAGCGCCGACTGGTCGGCGGGGAGGCCGCCGCGGCCCGGCATCCACCGCACCGCCACCTTCGGCGACGCCACCGCCACCACCCCGGCCGCGACCCGCGCCACCGCACACAATCTGGCTATCCGAACCGCGTCCATCTGTGCTCCCCCTAATGCCGGCTCCAAGCACGGCGTTCTCCTCACGTCCCCGTCGCTTCGCTCCGGGGCCGTTCGGCGCCGTGCGTCGCCGGACAAGCTGCGACCTTCGGTCGCGCTCCCTCGCTGTCGCTCGGTCGCCTCGTTCGTGGTGCTGCCTTCGCTTCGCTCCGGGGCCGTTCGGCGCCGTGCGTCGCCGGACAAGCTGCGACCTTCGGTCGCGCTCCCTCGCTGTCGCTCGGTCGCCTCGTTCGTGGTGCTGCCTTCGCTTCGCTTTGCTCAGTCGCCTCACCGTGGCGCGACTCGGGACGCCTCACGTCCGTCGTCTTGTACGGCTTACTCACGGTGTGCCCCGTCGGGGCGGTACACCACCAGACGACGCGTCTTGGCCACCTGCAGTTGCGAGGCGCCGGGCCGGACCTCGCCGTCCACGGCCAGCTCCGCGCCCTCCTGGATCTCGGTGAGCCGCACAGTGGGGGCGGTGCCCGCCTCGTACACCCGCGAACGACCAAGGGTGCCGGTCAGCACCGCGGCCACCAGGCGGGTCCGGGCGAACCTGCGCGCCGCGTCCACCAGCCGCACGTCGAGCAGCCCGTCGGACAGGTCCGGGCGGTAAGTGGGGGTGAACCCCGCCGGGGCGTACTCCCCGTTGCCCAGGAACAGCAGCCACACCGTCCGGGGACGGCCGTTGACCCGCATCTTCACCGGACGGCCGTCCCGCAGCACCTTCGCCAGCGCCCACGTCATCGCCGGCCACTTGCCGATCCGGCCCTCCAAGGACTCGCGCACCCGCACCAGCTCGGGGTACACGCCCAGCGAGAACGTGTTGAGGAAGATCTCCGGCTCGCCGTCGTCCGGATCGGCGAACGCGTGCGCCCGGTCCCGGGCCAGCTCGGCCACGTCCACCAGGACCGCACAGCCCTCACCCAGCGCCTGCGCGGTGTCCTCCAGGCGGTACAGGCCCAGGTCACCGGCGAAGTGGTTCAGCGTCCCGGCCGGGAACACCGCCAACGGCAGGCCCTGGTCCAGAGCCACCCTGGCCCCGCAGTTGACCGACCCGTCGCCGCCGGCCACACCGAGCACCGCCGCACCGTCGGCGGCCTTCGACAACGCCTCCATCAGGTCCTCGTCGGGGCCGCGCTCGATCACCGTGGCCTGCGGCAGCAGCGCCCTGATCCGCGCCGCGACACTCTCCTCGGGCGTGACCCCCGGCACCGTCGGCCCCGCGGACGCGTTGGTCACCACGACCAGCCCCGCGCCCTGGGACAACTGCGGCACTTCCGTACGCACCACAGCCGCCAGCGCCGCCTGGTCGGGCCGGCGCGGCCACCACCGCAGCGTCACCGCCGCCATCCCCACGCCCAGCGCGGCACCCGCCAGCACGTCACCGGGGTAATGCACCCCCGTGTACACCCGGGAGAACGCCACCCCGCCGGCGACCGCGCCCACCGCGACACCGAGTTTCGGGGACTCCAGCGCCACACCCGCGGCGAACGCCGCCGCCGAGGCCGCGTGCCCCGAAGGGAACGACGTCGTCCACGGCTGCTTGTGCAACCGCCGCACATGCGGCACCGGGTCGAGCAGCGGACGCGGCCGACGGATCCACGACTTCAGGACCGTGTTGGTCACCGCCGAGGCCAACGCCACCGACCCCACACCACGCAGTGCCGCCCGCCGCCCCGGACGCCCGCCCGCCAGAGCCATCCCGGCCGCCGCGACACCCCACACCCGGGAGTGGTTCGCCGCCCGCGACAACGCCGGCAACGCACGGTTCGCCCACGGCACATGATGCTCAGCCACCCAGATGAATGCCATCCGGTCAAGATTGTGGATCATTCCCATGCGCCCGCCTCTACCCACTAACCCGACTTCGAACGCGTCGAGCGTACGGGGCGGGCGGGCGGACGCCTGACAAGCCCTCAGCGGAAACTCACAACAAGCCTGAAAGACGCTTGAGGTCCCCGTTGTACTCGATCTGCTCAGCCCAGCCCTGCGGCCACACGTCCATGCCGTACGCCGCCCCCACCAGCGCCCCGGCGATCGCCGCGATCGAGTCCGAGTCACCGCCCGTCGCCGCGCCCCGGGCCAGCACACACACCGGCTCGTCCACGTACAACCGGAAGCACAGGACCGCCGTCGCCAAGGCCTCCTCGGCGATCCAGCCCTGCCCCGTCGCCTGGCACGGGTCCGTCCGGCGGTCCCCGTCCGCCACCCCGGCGTCAAGCCGGTCCAGGACCTCCAGGCACTCGTCCCACCCGCGCTCGATGAACGCCTCAGGGGTCGAGCCGAACGGGCCCCGCCACAGCTCGTCGCCCAGCCAGTCACCCCGGTAGACGCTGCGCTGCGCCTGCGCGTGCGCCCGCAGGAAGGCCGGGAGGTCCCGCGGGGCCGTGCCGTGGCGCAGTGTGTGCACCGCGGCGGTCGTCAGGTCGGACGCGGCCAGCGCGGTGGGGTGGCCGTGCGTCAGCGCCGCCTGGAGCTGCGCCGCGCCGAGCATGTCGTCCGTACCGACCCCGTCGGTCAGGCCGAGCGGCGTCGTGCGCATGTTCGCCCCACAGCCCTTGGAGCCGCGCCGGGTGGCGGTCGTCCAGTGCAGGCCGGCGGCGAGTACCGCGCACGCGCCCATGCACGTGTTGCCCGGAGCACGATTGTTGTCGGGGGAGTCCCACCAGGCCAGGAACCGGTCCCGTACGCGGGACTCGAAACGCTCGGCCGTGAACGCGCCGCCGTCCCCGCGGGTGGCCACTACGGCGTCGGCGACCGCCAGCATCATCTGCGTGTCGTCGGTGACCTGCGCCGGGAAGCCCTTCAGCTCCATGGGCCCCGGCAGGTCGTACTCCTTGACGATCCTGGCGTACGGCCAGAACTCCGTCTCCGCGCCCAGGGCGTCCCCGTACGCCAGCCCGAACATGCTCCCCGCAACCGCGTCCCGCACCATCAGGAACCACCCCTTCATATCGTCATGTTGACGATATCAGAGGTCCGTGCCGCATCGCACGCATATTCCACAGCCCGTCAGGCCACACACCACCCATGGACGTTCTCTCCAGCCGCATCCTCCTGCGGCCCACCGACCTCGAACGCACCCGCACCTTCTACCGCGACGTGCTCAACCTCCCGATCCTCCGCGAATTCAGCACCGGACCCACCCGCGGCACCGTCTTCTTCCTCGGCGGCGGACACCTCGAAGTGTCCGCCGGCAGCGACACCCCACCCACCGAAGCAACCCAGCTCTGGCTCCAGGTCCGCGACCTCGCCGCCACCGCCAAGGAACTCCTCACCCAGGGCGTCACCGTCCTGCGCGAACCCAGGCGCGAACCGTGGGGACTGGACGAGATGTGGATCGCCGACCCGGACGGCCTGCGCATCTGCATCGTCGAGATCCCAGCCGAACACCCGCTGCGCTACAGGGCTTAGGCCGGGCTGTACTTATGCCGGGCTCCAAGCGCAGGCGTTTTCCTCACGCCGCCTTCGCTTCGCTCAGTCGTCGTTCGGCGCCTGCGCGTCGCCCGGTCAAGCCGCGACCTCCGGTCGCGCTCGGGACGCTGCGCGCCCTCGCCTTGTGGGAGTGTCGCTCAGTCGTCGTTCGGCGCCTGCGCGTCGCCCGGTCAAGCCGCGACCTCCGGTCGCGCTCGGGACGCTGCGCGCCCTCGCCTTGTGGGAGTGTCGCTCAGTCGTCGTTCGGCGCCTGCGCGTCGCCCGGTCAAGCCGCGACCTCCGGTCGCGCTCGGGACGCTGCGCGCCCTTCGCCCCGCACAGAGCGGCCATCTTCCAGCGGCACCGCCGACCTGAACACCGGCCGCCTGGTCCCTTCCGACGGCTACTTCCGCATGACCAGCACGTCCAAGACGCTGGTCGCCACCGTGGTCCGCCAACTGGAGGCCGAGGGCGAACTGTCCCTGGATGACACGGTCGACCGCTGGCTGCCAGGAGTGGTGCGGGGACGACATGGACCACAGTTCACCTGGTTGCCGAGGGCCTGGTGCGCGGGGTGGCGGCTGGGCAGGCTAGTTTGCCCGGATGAGTCTCCTCGATGATGTGGCCGAGCGTGACAGCTGGCGGTGCTGGGTGTGCGACGAACCGGTCGACTCCGACAAGTCGGTGAACGACCCGCGGGGGCCCAGCGTTGACAGCCGGACCGCCGACCGGAAGGCCAAGGTCGCCGAGCGGCTCGCGCACCGCGGGTGCAACACCCGCAAGGGCGCGGTCAAGGTGGTCATCGCCTGGCCGGACCGCCTGTACGTGGTCGAACCCGCGCCGCTGGTCGCCGTCGCCGGGAGGCTGGAGCGCAAGGGGGGCCGCGAGATGGTGGGCCGTTGTCCGACCAGGCGGGACGCCCAAGAAGCGGCGGACTGGCTGGTGGACCGGTTCTCCCGACTGGTACCGGGGCTGCCGGTGACCGCCGGTATCGAGGCGGGCGGCGGCCAGTTCCTCGTCATCCTGGCCACCGGCCGCCGCTGACCGGGGACCACCAGGGCACCCCCCTTCCCTGCGCGCCCCCGCGTTGCCGGGGCCGGAGCACCCCTGCAACCCCGGCAACCTACGGCTGCGCCAAAGGTGACCGCCCCAGCGCCTCGGCCGCGGCCACCGACGACGGGTCCAGGTACACCGACGTCGTCGACACATCCCCATGGCCCAGGATGTCGGCCACCGTCCCCACATCCGCCCCCGCCTGCCGCAGCAGCACCGTCGCCGCCGTGTGCCGCAGACCGTGCGGCGTCACCTCCTGCCGCAGACCCGGCGGCATGTGCCGCACATGCCGGTGCACCATCCGCTGGACGTCCCGCGGATCCATCCGCCGGCCCCGCACCGTCACCACCAGCGCCCGCTGGGCGTCGGCGCGGGCCTGCGGCGCGTCCGACGCCGGGGGAGCCGGGCGCTCCCGCGCCTGGTAACGGTCGAGGATCTCCACCAGGGCGTCCGACAACGGCACGTCCCGCGCCCGGCCGCCCTTGCCCCGGCGGATGTGCAGCACCCACCCGCCCGAGGTCCGGTGCCGCCGTACGTCCTCCACGTTGGCCGCGCACACCTCCGACACCCGCGGCCCCGTCTCCGTCAGCAACCGCAGGAGCGCCTCGTCGCGCAGGCCCAACTCCTGGTCGGCCCGCAGCCGGCCGTCCTCCTTCGCCGGAACAGCGCCGGGGGAGTCCCGCAGCGCCCGCGCCTCCTCCACACTCAGACCCAGGCGCGCCCCCTTGGCCCGCGACGGAACCCGCACCCGGGTCACCTGCGGCATCGGATCGGCCACCACATACCCCTGGTCGAGGGCCCACGAGAACAGTCCGCGTACGGACGCCAGCCAGCGCGCCCGCGCGTGCAGACCGCGACCCGGGACCTCGTCCCCGTCACCGCCGATCTTCCGGCCCCGCGTGAAACGTCGGTCCGGCGCGGAAGCGATCCGTACGACGGCCAACTCGACGTCCTGGGCCTCCACGTCGTCCAGCACCGTCGCCGCACCCACCAGCGCGGTGAACTCCGCGACATCCCGCGAGTAAGCCCGCACCGTCGCCGCCGACAAGGACCCCATCGCCGCCCGCAGCCCCAACGCGTCGACGTACTCGTCCGCCGCGCGCCCCACACAAACCCGGTCCAGCTTCCGCGGCGCAGCCACCGCACACCTCCACACTCACCGACCGGCGGCCGGACACCGCCCACAGTCGTACCCTTGCCACACAAAGCCAAAGATCCCGCAGATCCCGCGCACAAGGAGCAACCCGTGCCCCAGGAAGTGTCCGTCAGCAAGAACCCGCTGCCCGGCATCGGCACCCAGTACCGCATCAGCCTCAAAGGCGGACAGGTCATCAGTGTCGTCACCAAACGCGACGGGTCACGCTCCATCGCCTCCTACGCCGACGACGACCCGGACGCCTGCCGCCCCGGCATCGCCCTGACCGCCGCCGAAGCCGCCGTCCTGGCCCGCCTGCTCACCGACGACCAGCGCTGACACCGGGCTCCAAGCGGAGGCGCCCGCCGCGGAGCGGCTGTGGTTCACAGCCCTGGTTCACAGCCCTGGTTCACAGCCCTGGTTCACAGCCTCCCACCCGCCGTCACTCCGCCCAGTCACAGTTCCAACCCGACACCGGGAACCCCGTGCACCACACCTCCACCCTGCTCATAGAACTCGGCGCCGTCGTCCTGGCCCTCAGCATCCTGGGTCGCATCGCCGGACGCCTGGGCATGTCGCCCATCCCCCTCTACCTCCTGGGCGGCCTGGCCTTCGGCTCCGGCGGCTTCGTCGACATCAAGGCCGCCGACTCCTTCATCTCCACCGGCGCCGAGATCGGCGTCATCCTGCTGCTCCTGATGCTCGGCCTCGAATACACCCCGGGCGAACTCGTCGGCAACCTGCGCGCGGGCGCCGCCGGAGGCGCCGTCGACGCCCTCCTCAACGCCCTGCCCGGCGCGGCACTCGCCTTCATCCTGGGGTGGGGACCGGTCGCCGCCCTCGTCCTGGCCGGCGTCACCTGGGTGTCCTCCAGCGGCGTCATCGCCAAAGTCCTCGCCGACCTCGACCGCCTGGGAAACCGCGAGACCCCCGTCATCCTGAGCATCCTCGTCCTTGAGGACCTCTCCATGGCGGTCTACCTGCCCATCCTCACCGCGGTCCTGGCAGGTGTCGGCGTCCTCGGCGGCTCCATCACCGTCCTCATCGCCCTGACCGCCATCGGCACCGTGCTCTACTTCGCCCTCAAGCACGGCCACCACATCTCCCAGGCCCTCTCCAGCGACCGGCCCGAACTCCTCCTCCTGGGAGTCCTGGGCCTGACCCTCCTGGTCGCCGGACTCGCCGACAAACTCCAGGTCTCCGCCGCCGTCGGCGCCTTCCTCGTCGGCATCGCCATCTCCGGCGAAGTCGCCGAACTCGCCGAATCCCTCCTCGCACCCCTGCGGGACCTGTTCGCCGCCGTCTTCTTCGTCTTCTTCGGCCTGTCCACCAACCCCGCCGACCTGCCCGCCCACCTGCTCCCCGCACTCGGCCTGGCCCTGGTCACCACCCTCACCAAAATCGCCACCGGCTACTGGGCCGCCAAACAGGCGGGCATCGCCAGACCCGGCCGCTACCGCGCCGGCGGCGCGCTCGTGGCCCGCGGCGAGTTCTCCATCGTCATCGCCGGACTCGCCATCACCGCAGGCGTCGAACCGGGCCTGGGCCCGCTGGCCACGGCGTACGTCCTCATCATGGTCATCGCCGGCCCCTTCACCGCCCGCTACGCCGAACCCGTGCTGCGCAAACTCTTCGGGCCACAGCCCAAACCACGGACCACCGCGACCGGCTGACGCGCCAGCAGCAGTGGTCTTCGGGTTCGCAGGCCACCGCGACCACCATGGGCCGCCCGGCAGACCCCAAGACCGTCACAGCAGGAGCGCTCCCTCCCGCACCCGGACCCGACGGCCCACCCACTCGCCGGTCAGCATCGCCGCCACCAGGCCCGCGTCCGACGACGACGCGACCGTACGGGCACCGTCCGGCAACGACACCACCGCGACACCGACCGCCGGAGCGCCCTTGTCGAAACCGACCGTGTACCCGGCCACCGTCCCCACGCCCTCCGTGTCGACGACCACCGGCAGTTCCCCGACCTGCGGCGACACGTCCGCATACACGAACCCGCCCGCCGGGGGAGTCGCCGACCACACCCCCGCACCTTGTTTCGTCACCATCCCCGACACCGACGTCACCAGCCCCGTCGCCCCCGGATCAGACCGCAGCAGCCGCGCCATCGCCACCGTCGACTGCAACGCGTAGTTGTTCAACGGCCCGCCCGCGAACGCCATCCCACCGGTCACCGTCACCACCTCACGGTCCACCAGACCCATCTCCCGCTGCTGGACACGCACCGCCGCCGGGAAACAGCTGTACAGGTCCACATGACCGGCATCAGCCGCGGCCAGACCCTGACCCGCCAGCCACGCCCCCACCGCCGCAAAACCGGGGGAGCGGTGCAACTCGGCCCGCGCCACCACCGGCACCATCACGTTCGACTCCGCCGCGGCCACCGGGAACACCCACCGGTCCCGTGCCACACCCAGCCGCTGCGCCGCCTCCACCGAGCACAGGACCAGCGCCGCGGCCTGGTCCACGTTCATCTGCGAGCAATGCCATTTGCTGTACGGGGACGCAAGCCACGCGTTCCGCCCCGTGGGGGAGACGAGGTCGTCCACCGACACGGGGTCGCGCCGCCACGCCTCCGGGTTGCCGGTGGCCACCTGCGAGAACCCCGCCCACAGCCGCGCAACCTCCTGCGCGTGTGCTTCCAGGGTGAGCCCCCCGGCGGCCCGCAACGCCGAGTCCACCGCCGCGTACTGCCGCGCCGGGACGGCGAAACCCCGCTCCGCCTCAACGCGCGCCATGATGTCCGCGGCCGGCGACCAGACCTCGTCCGGGCGCAGGCCGCCCTGGTCGGTCTCCGCCGCCCGGACCCCGCCGATCCGGGCCCGCAACCGCCGGTACGCCGCCTCACCGCCGACCACCAGCACGACATCCGACGCCCCCGACACGACGTCCCGGCACGCCCTCGTGAACAACGACTGCTGGAGGACCCCCAGGTCGGCGACCGTCGTCCGGGCCTTCACCGCACCCACCCGGTCGGCCACGACCCGCCCCGGATCGGTGTACTTCCAGGTGCCCCGGGGAACCAGCACCCGGTCCACAGCCGCGGCCAGCGCGGGAGAACCACCGTCGCGTACGGCGTCCTCAACGGCCCGGACCATCAATTCCACGGCCTCGACCCCGACGCCGGGGGAGTCCTCGCGTTGCTGCGCCGTTCCGACGGCGACCAGCACCGGTGTCCGCGGGTCCAGTGTCATGCCATCCGCCCTTCGTACGCCCTCTGCCGTCAAAACGGTCAGGATGCCGTACGTTCGCGGGGAACTCCATGGCCGGAGCAGGTTGATGACTGAACGTCAGTGACTCCGGCCGGCGGGGATTCTCGACCACGACAAAGCCATGTCGTGTAATCGCCATTACACGACATGACTCCATCAGTCCGCCGGGCCTCCCTTCGCGGGGGACGCCCTCGCCCTCACCCCCACGCTGACACGACCCGGGGGCACCCGCACGCCGGACACCGCCGTCCGGGGCGGGGACGAAGGCGCGGGGCGGGCAAAATCAAGATCATTTCAAAGTTGTACGGGGGATCAGCCGACGGCTTTAGCGGCTTTACGGGTCCGACTGCAGGCCCAGACCAGGAACCCTCCGACGAAGACCATCACGATGCCGATGAACGGCTGGAGGCCGTCGGCCCACTCCAGCATCCCGATCCACTTGTGGTCACCGCCCAGCGCCGGGGCGATCACCGAACCCGCGCCCTGGACCAGGACAATCCAGCCGGCGACTTCCAGTACGCCCCACATGGCGACTGCCTTACCCCGGGTGCTCCTTGTTGAGTCCATCCCACAAGCATGCCCAGCGGTGACCGTCCGGACATCGTCGCGGTTGAGGAGAGCCGGCGTGCACCGTTCGATGTAGTCCCGGGGGCCCGGACCAGCCCCTTCCGGCGATTCCCCGAAAATCGCCGATAATGTACATTATGTCAAGTAGCACGGGAACGGGCCTCCCCTCGCAAGCAAGCGGCACGTGAACCCGCGACTCCCCGGACGCAGGCCAAGTCGCTACGCCGTAAGTTCCGCGGCGACCACCGCGCCCAGCTCCGCGCACGCCGCCAACGCCGCCTTGTCCAACGGGCCCGCGACCTCCACCGGCGGGCGCACCCGCCGCCACTGCAGCCCGGTCGCCGCCGACTCCACCGACCGCACCGCGCCCGTGGTGTCGCTGCCGCCGTGCACATACAACCCGTACGGCCTCTTCACCGTCGCGTGCAGCACCGGGTAGTACACCTGGTCGAAGAAATGCTTCAAAGCGCCGGACATGTACCCCAGGTTCGCCGGGGTCCCCAGGAGATAGCCGTCCGCCTCCAGGACGTCCACCGGCGAACACGTCAACGCCGGGCGCACCACGATCTCCACACCCTCAATCCCCGGGTCCCGCGCGCCCGACAAAACGGCTTCGAGCATTTCGGCGAGAACGGGCGAGGGAGTGTGGTGCACAACAAGAAGGGTGGCCATGCGTCCGAACGGTGCCAGCACCGTGAGCCACAAGGCAACCCGCCACCACTCCTCACCCGTACGGCCCAACCGCGTGTCACCCGCAGGGATTGTTCACGTCGTTTTCCCCACTCTTTCCCGCATACCGCCCCCCGCGGCCCGCGCAGCGGTCTAGATTCGGCCCCGTTCGCAGTCACCCCACGGAAGGGGACGGGACGTGACCCGAGCAGGTATCGACGCCACCCGAGTAGGCCGGACCCTGGGGCTGATCCCCCGCCAGGTCCGGCTCGCCGCCCGCGCCGGACTACTCCCCCAGCACGACGACGGCACCTTCGACCCGGCCGCCGTCGCCCGCGCCGCCGCCCACCCGGACAGCTTCCTCGACGCGCTGCGCCGCGAGGAACCCCTCAACGCGACCGAAGCCGCCGCCCGGCTGGGCGTCAGCCGCACCAGCTTCCAGCGCGTCGCCCGCGCCGCCGCCATCCCGGTCGTCGACCGCGTCCACGTGCACCGCTACGGCCGCACCCTGGACGTGCGCTACTGGCGGACCGCGGACGTCGACTCCCTGACGTCGCACATCGTCGCCGACCGTGAACTCCGGGCCGCGGCAACCGCTGTCGCGCGTTCGGAGGCGGCCCGCAAAGGCGCCCGCACCCGCGCCCGCAACCGCGAGGAGGCCGCCGTCGCCCGCGTCAGGATGACCGCCCGGCGCCCCGTCCCCACAGCCGGCCCCGTCGCCCACATCGTGTGGGCCACCGCCGTGCACCAGGCCCACGGCAGCACTCCCGACTGGCTGCTCCGCTTCACCGGCGACACCGCCGTACGCGACCTCGCCGAACTCGTGCGCACCTGCCGTCTCACGCCCGACACCCTCGCCGCGGAGGCAGCCTCCTGTCTGCCCGCCGCCCACCGGGCCGCCCGCACCCTCGCCGGGCCCCGGGAGATCACCGCCTGGCTGCACATCCCCGCCGAGGACGCCGCCCACCATCTCCCGTCCGTCGCCGCGCACATCCCCCGCGACGAGATCGCCAGCCTCGCCGCGGCACCCCCCGTGTGGCTCCTTGAGCTGTACGCCCACTACGAGTTCACCTGTGCCGGCGAACGCCTCGCCCGCGCCCTGGACGACGAATGGTACGAACAGCAACTGGCCGGCGACGCCGCCTGCCGGGCCGCAGACCAACTCGTGTCCACCCTCACCGACGACGCCGTCGCCGAACTGTTCAGCCTTCCCGCCGACCTCGTCCGCGCGCTGCGCCCCCGCAGCGGCCGGTGGGCGGCGGCGTACGTCGCCGAACTGCTCGGCACCCGCCCGCTGTGGCTGCGCACCGAGCACCTCGCCCGGGCCGAAGCCGAGCGCCGGGCCACCAACCGCAGGAGCCGCCGGACGCGGCAGAGCGGCCGTACGCCGAAGAACTGAGGACTCGTCACACAGGGCCCCGGAGACCACCAGGTCGCCGGGGCCCTGTGTCGTCCGCGGCGCCAACTCCCCCCCGGGCCGCCGACGCGGCAGCGTCACCACAACGGGCGATTCCCCGGCAACCAACCGTCAGGTAGATCCCGCCTGACGCGCACCCCACCGCGTCCACCCCCGCCGCCACACGACGCCACACGACGCCACACGACGCCACACGACGCCACACGCCGATCAAATAGGCAATATGCACTAATTGCGAAGTTTTGCGACTTTTCTCATACACTTACTTTTCGTTACATAAAAATCACACACCGTAATCAAGCGTCCCCGCCCCACCTCGCGAGCGCGCCCACCCGAGGAGAAGAAACCATGGTCCTGTCCATCTCCGGCGTCCTCCTCTTCGGGATCGTCGCCTTCCTGTTCTTCAAAAAAGACAACATGAAGATCTCCCACGCCGTCGTGTGCGCACTGCTCGGCTTCTACCTCGCCAGCACCTCGATCGCCCCCCACATCCGCACCAGCGGCAACAGCCTCGCCAGCCTCCTCAGCGGACTGAACTTCTGACCTGCCCGTTACCGGGCTCCAAGCTCGGAGTTCCCTTCCCTAAGCCATTCCCTAAGCCTTCGCTGCGCTCAGTCTCCGGTCGGCGCCGCGCGTCGCCTGGAAAAGACGCCACCTACGGCCACGCTCCTTCCCTGCGCCCAGTCGCAACAACGGCCCCGGCACCGGACCCCACCGGCACCGGGGCCGCGCGCGATAACCACCACAAAACCACCTCCCACACCTGCCCGTAGGAGCCCCGCATGTCCCCCGGACCCCGAGCCAACCTCGCCACCCTCACCCGGCGCCTCGGCGGAACCAAAGACGCCGCCCACCGCATCGGCCACCACGCCCGCGACATGTTCGCCCCCCTCCTCCACCTCGGCCGCGGCTTCCACGCCCAACTCACCTGGGCCCGCACCTGGTGGAAGACAGCCCCCGCCGACAAACGCAAAACCGCCGCCATCGGCGGCGGCGCCGCCCTCCTCGCCCTGTACTTCCTCCCCTACGCCCCACTCATCGCCATCGTGTCCCTCCTCGGCAGCGCCGCCTGGCTCGGCCGCGACAACTCACCGCCCCCACCACCCGCACCCGAACCCTCCGACGGCCGGCTCGAAACCCTCTACAACGCCCTCGTCCCCCACCTCTCCGACGACCACGACCCCGCCGGCCTGTTCACCCCCGGCGGCGACTACAAAGACGCCTTCGACAACTGGCACTTCGACGACGACCGCCTCACCCGCCTCGAACTGCGCTACAGCGCCTACTTCACCGACGACGACCCCGCCACCCGCCACCGCATCGAACGCGTCATCGAAACCAAGACCGGCCGCACCCGCCAGTACCACTACGACTGGGACACCGAGCACAACCACCTCACCATCACCGCACTCCCCGACCTCCCGCCACCCGTCCCCGCCCAGGCCTACGTCACAGCACCCAGCGAAACCGTCCTCGGCTTCACCGACAACACCCACACCAGCCGCACCATCCCCGTCCACCTCGACGGACAGACCCGCCAACTGCCACCCGTCATCTGGCGCGCCGGAAACCACAGCACCGACCCCCACCTCCTGGTCGTCGCCGAAGCCGCCAGCGGCAAATCCACCCTGCTGCGCACCATCGCTGTCCAAGCCCTCCGCGACGGCGACCTGATCGTCGTCGACGGCCCCGGCAGCGGCGACCACACCTACCTCAACAACCGCCCCGGCGTACTGCGCGTCGACGCCGGCTACCAGCCCACCGTCGAAACCCTCACCTGGCTCCGCGACGAGACCAACCGCCGCATCACCGCCATCACCCACGCCAAACAGACCGGCACCCCCGTCCCCGACGCCGACCGCCACCCCCTGTGGGTCCTCCTCGACGAGATCACCGAACTCACCGAACACGCCGCCGCCCACGGCCTGCCCGACCCCCAGGAACTCCTCGACCTGCCGCTGCGCCTGGGCCGTACGGCCAACATCAGCATCATCGCCACCGTCCGCCCCGGACACCTCGACCGCATCCGCCCTGCCCTGTTCACCCAGACCCGCGCCCGCGTCGCCCTGGGACCCCTCAGCCCCGAGATCATCGAATACACCCTGGGCACCGCACCCGGCATCAGCGGCGGCGGCCACATGCCCCCCGGCCGCGGATACGCCCGCATCGGCCACGGCCCCGTACTGCGCGTCCAGGTCCCCCACACGCCCGACCCGCTCGAGGACGACACCGACGAGGCCGACAGGCTGCGCCTGCTCGACCTGCTCCCCCGGGCCGAACGCCCGGCCACCTCCGAGAAGCGCGACTTCGACAAGAACGACTTCGAGAAGACCGCCGCACCGGGTATCTGAGTACGAAGCGACGGGCGCGCAGCGTCCCCGAGCGCGTCCGGCGGACGCAGCTCTTCGGGCGACGCGTGGGCGCCGAACGACCCCGGAGCGAAGCGACGGGGACATGAGGACAACGCCCACGCTTGGAGCCCGCATCAGCAAGGCCCCGCTTCCCAGCCTCAGGGAACCGGGGCATTCCCATATCCGAACCGGTCATTCGCGGCCATCGGGAAACACGCTCCGCCTCCGAACGAAAGCCCGTGCCACAACCACCCCGCACATCCTGCGAAAACCCCCGAAAGCCCCACCCCGCGACCCGGCACCAGGTCATCATGAAACCGCAGTGAGCACGCTCAGTGACACATAAGGACGTGGACGCCGGTGTACGACCTGCTCAACTTCACCGTCAGCGACATGGCCGTCTACAGCTCCGGGCTCCGCCGGGCCACTCAGGGTGCCCCCGACCTGCCCACCGCCGCCCAAGCCCTCGTCCACCACCTGCACACGAGCTTCCACGACCCCGTCGACGGAACCGAACAGACCGTCCTCACCTGCCTGTTCCACACCGTCCCCGACCCCGGGACCGGCGCGCCACGCACCACCCTCCTGGCCGTCTACGGCGACCCGGGGCCCGATGCCCTGCGGACCGACGACACCGGCACCGCCCCGGGCGGCGGACACCTCGTCCACGGGCCGCACGGCACCGGCGACAACCCGTGCACCGTCCGCCTGGTCCCCGACGCCCGCGACTCCTTCGCCGTCCCCGACCAGGACTTCGTCCACCGGCGCGGCATCCGCTCCGTCCTCAGCTACACCTGCGGCCACCCGGCCCACCAGCAGTTCACCGTCCTGCTCTACGCCCGCACCCCCGTCCCCGAAACCACCGCCCGCCACTTCCACACCCTGGCCGCCGCCACCCAGCTCGCCCTCGCCCCCACCCACTGCGGCGGCCACCTCGAAGCCCTCGAAAGACTCCTCACGGCACAGGAGACCGCCAGCCTCCACCAGGCCCGCGCCGCGGCGGACTACCGCGACCGCAGCCGCAACCAGACCGAACAGCTCGACTTCAAACAGCACCGTCTCGAGCAAGAGACCCGCATCGTCGAGACCCTCTACCGCATCGGCCACGAACTCGCCCGCGAACTCGACCTCGAACGCCTCATCCAGACCGCGACCGACGCCGCCACCTCTGTCATCGCCGCCGAGACCGGCGCCTTCCACTACACCGAGCCGGAACCCGAACCCGACGCCCTGCCCACCACCCGGACGCCCACCCCGCCGTGGACCGTCTCCGGCGTCCACGCCGCACTCCTGCGCCACCACCCGCCCACGGCACCCCGAACCGACCACCGCGTCGTCCGCGTCGGCGACCTCGCCGGCCACCCCGAACGCGACCGCCTTCTCACGCACCTCCCCCACCCGCCGCCCCACCTCGGCACCACACCCCCCGTCCGCAGCTTCCTGTCCCTCCCCGTCACCACTCGGGACGGCGACATCCTCGGCAGCATCGCGTTCACCCACTCCCACACCCACGTCTTCACAGAACGCGACGAACAGCTCGCCCGGGGCATCGCCGCGCAGACCGCCGCCGCCATCGAGAACGCCCGCCTCTACCGACGTGTCAGCGACACCGCCGTCGAACTCCAGGCCACCCTGCTGCCCACGCCACCGCCCGTCCTGGACGAGCTCGACATCGCTTGCCGCTACCTCCCGGGTGCCAAGGGCCAGCAGGTCGGCGGCGACTGGTACGACGTCATCCCGCTGTCCGCCGGACGCATCGCCCTGGTCATTGGCGACGTCATGGGACGCGGCCTCAAAGCCGCCGCCGTCATGGGCCAGTTGCGCACCGCAGTGCGCGCGTACGCCGTCATGGACCTGCCG
Organism: Kitasatospora sp. UYEF31; assembly: GCF_057291755.1. Taxonomy (NCBI): domain Bacteria; kingdom Bacillati; phylum Actinomycetota; class Actinomycetes; order Kitasatosporales; family Streptomycetaceae; genus Kitasatospora; species Kitasatospora sp. UYEF31. Next base: position 23,823 of record NZ_JBXAWK010000037.1, on the reverse strand, counting down.
CCCGCCCAGCTCATGCGCCACCTCAACCGTCTGGCGCTGGGTCTGGACGACGACCAGGACCGCATCACCACCTGCGTCTACGCCGTGTACGACCCCGGCAGCGCCACCATCACGTGGTCCAACGCCGGACACCTGCCGCCCGCACTCATCGCCGCCGACGGCGACGTCCACCTCCTGGACGACGACCTGGGCGTGCCGCTCGGCCTGGACGGCACCACGTTCGAGGACGCCTACGTGCCCTTCCACCCTGGAGACCGGCTCCTGCTCTACACCGACGGGCTGGTGGAACGGCACGACGCGTCGCTGACCGACCGGCTGCGCAAACTCACCCTGCACATGGACGGCGCCAGCGGGGACGTCCAGGCCGTGTGCACCGAACTGGTCACCTCGATGATCACCGGCGACGAGCACGACGACGTGGCCCTGCTGATGGTCCGCGCCCGCGCCAGCGTCGAGCTCGCCGCATGCCTCGACCTGCCCGCCGACCCCCGTTCGGCCCGTGAGGCACGACTGTTCGCCACCTCGACGCTCGGCCGCTGGGGGCGGGAGGAGCACGTGGACGCGGTCCGCTCGATCGTCACGGAGCTGGTGTCCAACGCGGTGGAGCACGCCCGTACGCCGATGCAGGTGCAGCTGCGCCACCACCCCGGCCGACTGGTCGTCGAGGTCGTCGACCACGACGGGCGGATGCCGCGCGAGTCGCCGGCCACGCTCTTCGACGAGCGGCACCGGGGCCTGGCGATGGTCGGGGCCCTGGCCGCGGACTGGGGCGTGCGGCCCACCGACAGCGGAAAGGTCGTGTGGGCGGAGATCTCCGACGGGTGACCCCGGTCCGCTGGTGCAGATGTCCGTGGCTGGTTGCGGATCAGTGGATCACCGGTTCGGGCTGGTGATCCAGTGGGCTTGTGGGTGATTGGGTGTTAAGTTGGAGCTAAAGGCCCGTTATTCATACTATCAACCTGCATTGATGAGCCATTTTGTTGGTTTCTATCCCTGATGTGCCAAATTTACTTTTTGTGGGTAGCCACTCCTCCGACGCGGGCTTCGCCTTCACCACCGGCCACATTCGGTGATCGGGAATCTTCGGACCCTGCCCGGCGTTGATCTGTCAGTTGATACGGCCACCCCTGTCGAAGTGGGTACCTGAAGCCCAGGAGGGACGATTCATGAGTGAGCGAGCTCTCCGCGGCACGCGCCTCGGCGCCACCAGCTACGAGACCGACCGTGGAATCGATCTGGCTCCACGCACGAGCGTGGAGTACGCATGCCCGCGAGGGCACCGGTTCGAGATGCCCTTCTCCGTGGAAGCGGAGATCCCGTCACTGTGGGAGTGCCGCAGCTGCGGCGCGATCGCCCAGCTGGTGGACGGGGCACCGCCGGAGGAGAAGAAGAACAAGCCCGCCAGGACACACTGGGACATGCTGATGGAACGGCGGACCCGGGAGGAGTTGGAGGAGGTGCTGGCCGAGCGGCTGGCGATCCTCCGCTCAGGTGGGATCAACCTGCACCACGACCCGCGGAGCAACCGCAAGAGCGCCTGACCCCCGACAAGGTCGACTGGACGTTCAACGGGAGGGGCCCGACAACACTGAAAGGTGTTGTCGGGCCCCTCCCGTGTCCCGTGGGTGGAGCGACCGAGCGCAGCGAGGGAGCGCCGGCGGAGCCGGCGGCTTGACCCGGGCGACGCCTGGCGCCGAACAGCCCTGGAGCGAAGCGACGGGGATGTGAGGAAGTACGCCGGGCTTGGAGCCCGGCATCAGTTCAGCCCTGGAGCGAAGCGACGGGGATGTGAGGAAGTACGCCGGGCTTGGAGCCCGGCATCAGTTCAGCCCCGGAGCGAAGCGACGGGGATGTGAGGAAGTACGCCGGGCTTGGAGCCCGGCATCAGTTCAGCCCTGGATGACCCGGCCGGGACCGCCGTCGTACGGGGTGCTCCCGTACGGACGCTCCGGGTCGATGACCTCGCCCTGGACGACCTTGCCGTCGGGGCGGTGCATGCGGGCCTGCGCCACGACCGGGCCCAGGCGGGTGCGGCGCAGCACCTGGCCGGCGATGAGTCGGCGCAGCGGGGGCCGGACGCCCGGGAGGAGGAGCAGGAGGCCGAGTGCGTCGCTGAGGAAGCCGGGCATGATCAGCAGGAGTCCGGCCACGGTGATGAGTCCGGCGTCGCCTGCGGTGCGGGTGATTTCGGCGCTGTCGGCGGTGGGGTCGCCGGTCTCACGGCTGTGGGTCTCGCGCAGGGTGGCCAGGGCGCGGCGGGCCGCGTAGCGGATGACGAGGCCGCCGAGGATGACTCCGGCGAGCAGGAGCAGGACGGTGGGTCCGGCTCCGATCGCGCTGCCGACGAGGCTGATGAGGACGATCTCGGTCACCAGGAGGGCGGCGAGCGCCAGGGGCAGTGCCTTTTTCCGGCGGGTTCGCGCGGTGGGCCGGGTGCCTGGCGGCATGGGTCACGTCCTTCGGTTCTGCGGGTTTCCGGGTTCTTGTGTTATTACAACTCGCCGGGGGCCGGTTGCGTTCCTGGGGGTGTCGGGGAGGAAGTGGGCGGCGGGGTGGGGGTGCATGAGGAAGTCGTGGTGGGAGATGTTCCAGGCGTAGGCGCCGGTCAGGGCGAAGACGATGCGGTCGGCGGCGCGCAGTCCGGGGGCTGGGACGTGGCGGGCGAGGATGTCTTTGGGGGTGCAGAGCTGGCCGGCGAGGGTGATGTGGTCGTGGTGGGCGGTGGGGCGTGGCCAGGGGTGGGGCCAGTGTTCGACGGGGAGTACGGCGCAGGGTTGGTCGTGCTGTTTGGCGGCGGGGGTGCGCAGGTGGTGTGTGCCGCCGCGCAGGACGGCGAATTCTTCGCCGTGGCTGTGTTTGACGTCGAGTACTTCGGTGGCGTACCAGCCGCAGTAGGCGGTGAGTGCGCGGCCGGGTTCGATGCGCAGGGTGAGGTCGGGGTGGGCTGTGGTGAGGCGGGCGAGGCCGGTGCCGTAGGCGGGCCAGTTGAAGCGGGCTCCGGGGTCGGCGTAGTCGACGGACATGCCGCCGCCGATGTTGACTTCGGGGAGTGGGATGCGGTGGCGTTCGGCGAGGTCGGCGGCCCAGGTGACGGTTTGTCCGGCTACGGCGAGTTGTTCGGCGGCGTGCAGTCCGCTGGCGAGGTGGGTGTGGACGCCGAGCAGTTCCAGGTGGGGGTAGGTGCCGTCGGTGAGGAGGCGGACGGCGGTGTCGGCCTGGCCGGGGTCGAGGCCGAAGGCGGTGGGGCTGCCGCCCATGGTGAGGGCGCTGCCGTCCAGGGTGTCGGCGGGCAGCGGGAGGTTGAAGCGCAGGAGGACGCCGGTGTGGGCTTCGGGGGCGTGGGCGGCGGCCAGGTGGCCGAGCATGTGCAGTTCGTGGAGGCTTTCGACGTGGAAGCGCGGTACGCCGAGGCTGAGGGCGGTGGTGATCTCGGTGGGGGTTTTGCCGGGGCCGCTGAAGGCGAGCGGTGCGTTGGGGACGGCTTGGTGTACGTGGGTGAGTTCTCCGCCGGATGAGACTTCGAAGCCGTCGACGTGTGGGGCGAGTGCGGTGAGGATCTCGGGTTCGGGGTTGGCTTTGGCCGCGTAGTAGAGCTCGACGCGTTCGGGGAGTGCGTCGCGGACTGTACGGGCGTGCTCGGCCAGTGCGGTCAGGTCGTAGACGTAGGCGGGGAGGTCCTGGGGTGCCAGGGCGGTGACGTGCTTGTGGACGGCGTCGGTGATCATCACTGGTTCCAGGGGTTGGTGCGGTCGGCTGCGGACAGCATGTCGTCGGCGAACGGGGACTGGAGTCGTACGTATCCGGCGTCGCGGTCGGCCTTGCGTTCCCAGCGGGTGAGCAGGTTGGCCTTGGCGGGCAGGGGGACGCCGGCCAGGAGGGCGCTCAGCCGGGGTGGGCAGCCGTTCAGGGCGGCGTATTCGCGCAGGGTGGTGCGCACTTGGGTCCACAGGGCGACTTCGGTCTGCGGGTGCAGGTCGGCGAGGGCTGCGAGGAGTTCGGCGGCGTGGTTGACCAGGAGGCAGTAGACGACGCGGTCCCAGCCGCGCTGGGCGTCGTAGGCCATGGGGCGGGCGACGTCGGCGGGGAGCGCGGCGAGGGTGGCGGCGTGGCGTTCGGGGAGGAGCTTGGTGCCTTCGAGGTCGCGGAAGAGGACCTGGGCGGGCATGCCGTCGGTGTCGACGCCGATCAGGACGTTCTGCAGGTGGGGTTCGAGGACGACGCCGTGGTCGAAGTAGGCCGCGAGTACGGGTGGGAAGAGCAGCCGTGTGTAGGCGGCCCACCAGTCCAGGACGGTCTGGGGTCCGGCTCCTTCGAGGAGTTGGGAGACGTGTGCTGGTCCGGTGGGGTATTCGTCGGCGACGGCGGCGGCGAGCAGCGGGGTGACGCCGGGGAGCAGGTGTGCGGCCAGGCCGTCGCGGACGATCACGCCGAAGCCTTCGAGGAGTCCGAGGTCGGGGTGGCCGTCGGGGCCGGGGAGGGCGAGGCTGCGGTACGCGGGTTCGCGGAGCATGGCGGTGCCGGGGTAGCGGGCGGCGAGGTCGTCGAGGACCGGGGTGAGCAGCGTGGTGAGGGCGACCGCGCCGGAGAGTTCGTAGGAGGCGTTCTTGCGCAGGCAGTTGGTGATGCGGATGTTGAGGCTGAACTTGAGGAAGGTGTCGCCGTCGTAGAGGGTGCGGACCGAGGCGGTGGGGGTGAAGGGGGTGTCGCCGGTGCCGAGGTCCAGGATGTCGCCGGTGGCCAGGGCGGCCTGGAGGGCCGGGTCGGTGCGGAGCAGGCCGTACTGCCAGGGGTGGGCGGGCAGGAGGCGGTAGCCGGCGGGTACCGGGTGCAGGCGGTCGAGTGGGTCGGTCGCGCCGGGGTGGGCGGTCTCCTGGGCGGTCAGGTGGTCGCGTACGGCCAGGAGGCGCAGCGGGAAGGAGGCGCCGGCTTCCGGGGCGTAGGCGGCCCAGGAGCCGGGCTCTCCGGTGCGGGCTTTGGGGGTGGGGTGGAAGCGGTGGCCGAACAGGAGTGACTGTTCGGACTCCAGGTAGACGGCGTCGGGGCCGGTCGGGTCGGGTGGGGTCCGCCGGGTGAGGGCGGCGGCCACGCCTTGGTGGCTGGAGGCGATCTGGTCGAGGAATTCCTCGTTGGGGACGCCGGTGCGCAGGGTCAGTTCGGTGTGGACGTGGGCGGCGAGGTGGGACCAGCCCGGTTCGGTCCAGTCCGTGTCGCCGTCGGCCTGTGCGGTGACCGGTCCGGTGAAGCGGTGGGCGCCCAGGAGTGAGGTGCGGCGGAGTTTCACCCGCAGCAGTACGCCTGCGCGCGGCAGGCGCAGGAGGAGGTGGCCGTCGGTGACGGCGGTCTGGTGTTCGGGGCCTGAGACTTCGCGGAGCAGGCAGTTGAGGAGGGTGTGGGCCACCACGTGGTCGGCTGTGGGGAGGTCCGTGGGGCGGGTGGTGGGCTGCGCGAGGCGCGTAGGGAACGACATCGACGGCTCCGTCAGGGGTGGGAGAAGAGCGCGTGGGTGGCGGCGGCGACCGTGGTCAGGGCGACGGCGGTGCCGGCCAGGACGGGGGCGGCCGGGCCGAACGCGCTGTTGCAGAGGGCCGCGACCACTCCGGCGGCGACGGCTCCGCCTTTGGAGACGAACTCAAGGTGGCCGAACATCTGGCCGGGTGAGCGTCCGTGGGCTGCGTCGGCCGCGAGGAGGGAGAGGCAGACCAGGCCGAGGGTGAGGCCGCCGCCGAGCACGAGGCGTACTGCGGTGAAGGTGGTGAGTGAATCCGCGAGGGCGTGTCCGGCGAGGCCGAGGGCCACCAGGGCGAATCCGAGGGTGATGCCGAGCCGGGGTCTGGGCTGGAAGACGCGGTGCACGGGTGCGGCCAGTATCAGGTAGCACAGGTGCGGGAGGGCGAAGATCACCCCGGCCAGGACCGCGGAGACCCCGGATATTCGGTCCTCTACCAGGGCGATCAGGTAGGGGAAGGAGATGACCGTGGAGAAGACGAACGCGAATTCGAAGGTGTAGAGGGTCCGCAGGGAGGTCCTGGCCGGGGTGGGCTGTGCGGGTTCGGGTTGTGCGGGTTCGGGCTGTGGGGAGGTGGCCTGTGGGGAGGTTTCGGGGGCCGCTGCGGCTGGTGCGGGCTTCACTTCGGGCCGCGGTCGCAGTTCGGTCCGCGGTTCGGGGAGCAGGGCGAGCATGACGGCCGCGGTGAGCGGGAGCAGCGCCAGTACGGCGTACTGCCGGTGCGGTGACAGCCAGGGTGAGAGGGAGCCCACCACGATCGGGGCGGCGACCAGTGCGGCGCGGGCGCTGCCCTGCATGAGGGTCAGTGCCCAGGAGAGCCGGGCGCCGTCCAGTCCGGCGGCCAGGTAGCCGTTCGTGGCGGCGAAGGTGCCGCCGAGGATGCCCTGGAGGACCAGTGCGGCGGTGAACGTCGCGAGCGAGTCGGCGGCTCCGGCCAGCACGAAGGACAGGGCCAGGCCCAGTTGGGCGCGCAGCAGCAGCCGTTTGCGGCCGTAGCGGTCGGCGAGTCTCCCCCACAGGGGTGCGGCCAGTCCGCCGAAGACGGTGGGGACGATGTACAGCAGGCCGGCCCAGTGGGCGGTGGTGTCGCCCAGTTCGGGGAGGATCGAGGTGAGGTACGGGGGCAGGCCCAGCGCGGCGAAGGACGCGACGAAGTAGCAGGCGGCCACGGCGTGCACCTGGCGGCGGTCCAGTCCCCCCGCCGGGCGGTCCCGGGCGGTTCTGCCGGTGGTGGGCGGTGCTTGGGCCGGCGGCGACTCGGCGGTCATCGCGGCCCACCGCCGCGCAGGAGGTAGTTGGGGCCCGTCGTGTAGTGCTTGTTGACGTCGGCGGCGCCGGAGCGTTCTTTGCTGAGCAGGGTTCCCGCGCTGACCATCGCCTTGACCGGCAGGTGGGGGGCGTCCAGGACGTGCGTGCGCAGGGTCGCCGCGGCCTGGGCGTCCAGTCGGCCGACGGCCTCGTCGAGGCGGTCGCGGACCAGGCGCAGGAGCCGGTCCAGCGGTGCCCGGCCGTGCCGGGCCAGGCCGAAGGCGTAGGCACCGGCGCACAGGTGGACGGTGATGGTGGTGAACAGGTCGGTGAGCGGCCCGTCCCGGTCGGTGAAGGTGCGGGAGTCGTCGAACTCCGGGGGCGGCCCCAGGCGCGCGCCGAGCCGGGTGGAGTTGATCCGGGGTCCGTCGTTGTCCTTGAACAGCAGACGCAGGCGGGTGGCTCCCCCGGGCTGGTCCAGGACCAGGGAGATGTTCTGCTGGTGGGATTCCAGGGCGATGCCGTAGCCGAAGAGTGTGGTCTGCCAGTCGAAGAGCACGCTGAGGTGGGCGTCGAGCAGGGCGACGGGGTCGCCGGCGTAGAAGCGGTCGGCGAGGCGGTCGATCACCAGTCGTCCGCCCGGCTCCTGGGCCAGGAGGGCGGCGAGCGGGACCACGACGGCGTTGTCGAGCCCGGCCGGGTAGCGGCGCAGCAGGACGGCGAGGGTTTCGTGGCCCGCGTGCAGGAACTGCTGCTCGTCGGTGTGCAGGACGGTGTCCTGGAAGCGTGGTTCGCGTGCGGTCACTGCTTCGAGCAGGCGTTGGCCGGCTGCGCCGTCCACGAGGGTTCCGGGTTTTATGGTCCGCCGGTTGCGCAGGCCCAGGGTTGCGGTGGCCAGGGGGAGTTTCAGGTGCAGGGTGGGGTCGTCGGCCAGGGCGACGGTGCGCATGGAGAGGGTGGGGACGACCCGGGTGTGCCGGCGCTGCGCCACCACTCCCCCGTTCGGCGGTTCCGGCAAGTGTCCGAGGGTCAGTGGGTGGACCGGGAGGGCGAGGTGGGTGTCGTCGAGGTGCGGCAGGCCGAGCCCGGCTGGTGTGGGCCACCAGTGCGGCAGGCCGTTGGCCTGGGGGTCGTGGACGGTGAGGGTGTGCCGGGGTACGGCGGTCCAGGCCAGTTCGAACGTGGGGTGGAATTCGGGGGCGTAGGCGCGCAGTCCGTGTTCGCCGAGTCCTGCCCTGCCGCGGGCGGTGGGGTACACGGGGTGGTCGAGGTAGGCGGCGAGGGTGTCGTGGCCCAGTGTGGCGGCCGGGCCGGTCCACCGGCTGGGGTCGGGGCCGTACGTTCGCGCGAGTCCTTTCCGTACGGCCTCACTGTTGTCGTTGTGCAGGCGCAGGGTGGCGAGGGTCTGCCGGCACTCTTCGGCGAAGGCGTCGAAGCCTTCCCGGTCGGCGGGGTCGGCCAGTGTGCGCAGCGCGGCCAGGACGGTGTCGTGGCCGGTGAGGTCGGTGCCGCCGGACTCGGTGCGCAGCAGCGGCAGGCGGGCGCCGTATTCGCACTGGAAGCCGTCTGCGGTCACCGGCAGGAGCAGGGCGTCGGTGCCGCCGGGCAGCGGTAGCCGCAGCCAGCGGCCGTCGGGCCGGTCGACGGGGGTGCTGCGGGTGCGCAGGCCGACGACGTCTTCGCGCAGGAGTGCGCTGAGCACCCGCAGGAGCAGTTCGGTTTGTGCCGTGTCCGCGGTGGCTGTGGCCGTCACGGGGTGATCTCCCAGTGCTGGGCGGTGAGGAAGGCGGCTGCGACGCGGTCGACGGTGTCCTGGTCGGTGCCGGTGGTGCGCAGGACGCCGAGGTAGTCGCGGTTGGTCCTGTGGTGTCGGTGGTGTTCGCCGACGGGTCGCAGGGGCCGGTAGGTGATCCGTACGCCGTCGGTCGTCTGGTCGGTGGCGGCGGGGGCTGCGGTCAGTGTTCCGGCGCGGTCGGCGCAGGGGTAGTCCAGGCGTGCCCGGCCGTCGGTGCGGGCGCCGAGGTCGGCGGGCAGTGGTTGTCCCAGGTGTGTGTTGAGGATGTGTTCGAACAGTGGGATGCCGAGCAGTCCGGCGAGCAGGAGGTCGCACTGGTCGCCGATGGCGCGGTAGTTGACTTCGATGATGCGGGCGCGGCCGTCCTGGACGACGAACTCGGTGTGGCAGGCGCCGAATCCGACGCCGAGTGCGTCGAGTTGGGCCAGGACCTGGGCGGTGACCGGTCCGGGGTGGGCGGGGACGAACGTCAGCCACTCTTCGATGAAGTGCGGGAGCGGGGACAGTCCGGTGTGGAAGCCGCCCAGGATGTGGCGGGTGTGGCCGTCGCCGAGGGTTTCGAGGGTGTACAGCTCTCCGGTGAGGTATTCCTCCACGACGAGCGGTGCCTGGGGGCGGCGGGCCTGGATCTCCTGGCAGCGCTGTAGCAGTTCTCCGGGCCCTTGGGTCAGTACCACGTCTTCGCTGGCGACTCCTTCGCGCGGCTTGACGACGCAGCGGTGCGGCACCGGGTGGCGGAGGAGTTCGCCGGGGTCCTGGCCGGGGGCGAGTTCGGCGGACCAGACGGTGTCGGCGCCGGTCGCCGCCAGGTGGCGGCGCATCTCGGCTTTGTCCTTGGCGCGCAGTGCGGCCTGCCAGCTCTTGGCGGGGAGTGCGAAGTAGGCGGCGGCCAGGGCGGTCTGGGTCTGGAGGTGGTCGCTGTTGGAGAAGACCGCGTCGGGGGTGTGGTGGGTGGAGATGCGGGTGACCACTGCGCGGAAGTCCCGTACGTCGCACTCCAGGACCTCGACTGTGTCCCCGTAGGCCCGCAGGTGGGGGGCGGGTTTGTCGGTGAGGACGGTGACGTCCAGGCCGAGCCGGGCGGCGGCTGGGAGGAAGCCCTCGGTGACCGAGTCGGTGGGGTTGAGGGCGAGGAGGTAAAGCCGCACGGGTGGTGGCCCTTTCTCGGTGCGGTGGGGGAAGGAGGGGCGGGCCTTGGTGTGGCCCGCCCCTTCCGCGCGCTGGGAAAGTTACTTCGGGGCTACTTGGGGAGTTCCACGCCTGTGGCCTTGGCGACGTCGGCCAGGACGAGCGTGGCGGCCTGGACGCCGATGCCGGACATCCACGTCTCGTCGGCCACGTTGAAGACCTTGTTGCCCTTGACCGCGGCCAGGTCCTGCCAGACCGGGTTGTTGGTGACGGCCTTCTGCTGGGTCTTCTCCGGGACGTCGGCCAGGGCGACGAACACCAGGTCGGCCTCGGCCTTGTCGATCTGCTCCGGGCTGACGTCGAGCATGGTGACCTTCGGGTCCTCGGAGGACTGTGAGGCCGGGCGGGTCAGGCCTATGTCGGCGAGTACGACGCCGCTGTAGGAGGCCTTCTGGTACAGGCGGGTGGGTCCGGCGACGAAGCGGACGACTGAGGCGGACGGCAGCGTGCCGCCGTTCTTGGCCTTGATGGCCTCGCCGAGCTTCTTGGCCTTGTCCTCGTACGTCTTGAGGGCGGTGGCGGCCTCGTTCTCCAGGCCGAGGGCCTTGGCGTGGACGGCGAGGTTGTCCTTCCACGGCAGGCCGGTGGTGGTGGTGAAGACGGTCGGGGCGATGGCCTGGAGCTTGGCGTAGACCTTTTCGTGGCGGACTTTGGAGGACAGGATCAGGTCCGGCTTGAGGGACATGATCAGTTCGAGGTTCGGTTCGGCGGACGGGCCGACGTCCTTGACGTCGCCGATCTTGTCCTTGAGGTACGCCGGGAAGCCGCCGTCGGTCTTCATGTGCGGGGAGACCGCGCCGACCGGCTTGATGCCGAGCAGGGTGACGTCGTCCAGTTCGCCGGTGTCGAGGACGATGACGCGCTTCGGCTTGGACGGGATCTTGGTGCTGCCCATGGCGTGGTCGATGGTGCGGGGGAAGCCGGTGTTGTCCGCGGCTGCCGTGGGCTTGGTGTCCGCGGCTGCCTTGGTGTTGTCGCTGTTGTCGCTGTTTCCGCAGCCCGCGAGGGCGGCGGCGCTGAGGACGACGGCGAGGACTGCGGCGGCGGGGCGGGCTGTCCGGCGGAGCGTGTGTACGGGGGACATGAGGGTTGGTTGGTCCTTGCTGTGGGCGCGGGTGCGGCGGGGCGGGGTGGGACAGTGCGGGGGTGGGAGGTCAGGCGGGTACGGCGGAGCTGCGGGCCCTGGCTCTGGGGACGACCAGGGGTGTCCCGGTCTCCGGGTCGGGGACGACCCGGCAGTCCACGTCGAACACGGACTTGACCAGTGCGGCGTCCAGGACGTCGGCCGGCGGTCCGGCGGCGGCCAGCCGGCCGTCTTTGAGGACCACCAGGTGGTCTGCGTAGCGGGCGGCCTGTCCGAGGTCGTGCAGCACCATCACGACGGTGCGGCCCGCCTCGGCGTGCAGGTCGGCGACGAGGTCGAGGACGTCGAGCTGGTGCCGCAGGTCGAGGAAGGTCGTCGGTTCGTCGAGCAGCAGCAGTTCGGTGTCCTGGGCCAGCGTGAGGGCGATCCAGGCGCGCTGCCGCTGGCCGCCGGAGAGCTGGTCGACCGGCTGGTCGCGCAGTTCTGTGGTGCCGGTGCGCTCCAGCGCTTCCTCCACGGCGGACTGGTCGGCGGCCGACCAGGGGTTGAGCATCCGCTGGTGCGGATAGCGGCCGAGCCGGACCAGCGCCTCGACGGTGATCGCGTCGGGCGTGACGGGCTGCTGCGGCAGCAGGCCCATGCGGCGGGCCAGTGCGCGGGCCGGCATCCGGTGGATGTCCGAGCCGTCCAGGGTCACCGTGCCGCCCGCGGGGGCGAGCAGCCGGGTGAGGCCGCGCAGGAGCGTGGACTTGCCGCAGGCGTTGGGGCCGACGATCGCGGTGACGGCGTTGCCGGGGATGACCAGGTCGAGGCCGTCGATGACGAGCCGGTCGCCGTAGCGCAGGTCGAGGGCGTGGGTGGCCAGCTGGTTCGGGTTCGTGCCGGTGCCCGCCGGTGCGGTCGGCTTGGCGTTCACGGTCGATTTCGCACTCACGTTCGGGTCCGGCTCCGTGGCGGGGGCGGTGGGGGTCGGTCGGGTCGTAGTCATCCGGTACTCCGGTGGGCCGGCCTGCTTTGACGGATCATCAGTGCCAGGAGCCAGGGCGCGCCGAGGGTCGCGGTGACGACTCCGACGGGGAGCCCGCGCACCGGGAGCAGGTGCTGCACCACCAGGTCGGAGGCGAGCAGGAGTACGGCGCCGGCCAGGCCGGTGAGCGCGAGGGTGCCGGGGGTCGGCGGTCCGGCGATGAACCGCACCATGTGGGGTACGGCCAGGGCCACGAAGGCGACCGGGCCGGTGAGCGCGGCGGCCAGTGAGGCCAGCACGACGGCGGTGACGAGGATCTGGAGGCGGGCGGCGGACGGGTTCAGGCCGAGTGCGCCGGCCGCGTCGTCGCCCAGGTCCAGGACGGACAGCCTCCGGTACTGCGCGAAGGCCGCGGCCAGGGCGAGGACCGTCAGGCCGCCCGCGGCGTTGACCTCGGTCCAGGTCCGGCCGTACAGCGATCCGGTGGTCCACTGCAGGGCGGAGGTGGCCAGTTCGGCGGGGAACCGGACGACCATGAGGTTGACGGCCGCGGCGAGGCCGGCCTGCACGGCGAGGCCGACCAGGACCAGGCGGGTGACGGCGAGTCCGGAGTTCCAGGCGAAGACGCCGAGCAGCAGGGCGGCGAGCATGCCGCCGCCGAGCGCGGCGACCGGGATGAGCGCCTGGGAGGCGCCGGTGGCGAGCAGGACCACCGCGCCGAGGGAGGCGCCGCCGGTCACGCCCATCACGTCGGGTGAGGCCAGGGGGTTGCGGAACAGTCGTTGCAGCAGTGCGCCGCCGACGGCCAGTCCGGCTCCGGCGATGAGCGCCGAGGCCATCCGGGGCGCCCGGAAGTCCTGGACGACCAGGACGTCGCCGGAGTCCCCGAAGCCGAACAGCGCGCGCAGCGCGACGGTCGCGGACAGGGTGACCTGGCCGGTGGTGACCGCGGTGGTGACCAGTGCGCACAGGATGACGACGGCGCACACGCTGATGAGCAGGGTGCGGCGGGAGCGGCCCGGCCGCTTGGCCGGCCCGGTCTGTTCCGCGGGTGGGCGGGGGCGGGCACCGGGCCGGACGGCGGTGGTCATCGGGCCACCTTCCGGGCCAGTACGGCCAGCAGGGGTGCGCCGAGGAAGGCGGTGACGATGCCGACCTCCAGTTCGGACGGGCGGACGACGAGTCGTCCGAGGATGTCTGCGGACAGCAGCAGCAGGGGGCCGGCGATGAGGCTGGCGGGAATCAGGAGGCGGTGGTCGCCGCCGACCACCAGGCGGGCCAGGTGGGGGGCGGCGAGTCCGATGAAGGCGACCGGCCCGGCGACGGCGACGGCCGAGCCGGCCAGCAGAACGACTGAAAGGCCGCCCGCGATACGGATCTTCGTGACCGGCACGCCGAGGGACCGGGCGCTCTCGTCGCCCAGCGCGAGGGCGTTGAGCGCCGGGGCGATCGCGAAGGCCAGGACCAGGCCGGCGACCAGCATCGGCAGGACCGGGTAAAGCATGTCGAAGGTGCGTTCGGAGAGCGAGCCGGCCAGCCAGAACCGGGCTTCGTCCAGGGTGCGCCTGCTGGCCAGCATCACGGCCGAGGTCCAGGAGACCAGGACGGCGGTCAGTACGGTCCCGCCGAGCGCGAGGCGCACGGGGTCGAGGTCGCCGGAACGTTTGGCGAGCGTCTGGGCGAAGACCGCGGCGGCGGCGGCGCCCGCGAAGGCGAACCACAGGTACTCGGCGGGCCGGGTGAGGTGGAGTGCGTAGATCGCGGTGACGACGGCGAATCCGGCTCCGGCGTTGATGCCGAGGGTGGTGGGTGAGGCCAGGGGGTTGCGGGTGACGCCCTGGGCGACGGCCCCGGCGACGCCGAGCGCCGCGCCGACGGCGAGGCCGACGACGGTGCGGGGCAGCCGCAGTCCGGTGACCACCAGGGCGTCGCGTCCACCGCCGTTGTGCAGCAGGGCGTCGGCCACGGTGGACAGCGGTACCGAACGCGACCCGAGGGCCAGGCTCAGTACGGCACAAAGGGCCAGCGCGGCGACTCCCACCAGGAGGAGGGGGATTCGCCGTACGAGGGAATGGGGTGCGCCCGGAGGGGCCGCCCGCGCTGTCTTGGACACGAGAGCGCAGCTTAGGTTAGGCACACCTAACCCTGTCAACCCGCAACACTCTTCCGTGTGTTCGCGCGCCACGCGGGACCACGGGTGCGCCTGATCCAATTTCAGCTAAGGTAAGCCTTGCCTTGCCCTTCCGTGTCCCACTGGTGCTGAGGAACGTCGATGACCATGTACCCGCCGGCTCCGGCAGTCGGCCCCGTCACGGCCTACCGGCACCTGACCCTGGTGTGCGAATCACTGGACGTGGAGATCGCCTCCCCCGGGCCGCACTCCGCCGAAGTCCGGACCGCCGGAACGGACGGAACTGACGACACGGAAGGGACGGACGACACGGAAGGGACGGACGACACGGAAGGGACGGACGACACGGAAGGGACGGACGGCCGGACCGACACGACCGCCACAACCGCCACAACCGGCAGGACCAAAGGCCGGACCGACGGAGCCGACGGCGCGGAAGGCTGGGTCGACGGCGCGGAACTGGCCTCCCGCCCGGAGGTGTTCGACGCGTTCGTCGCAGGCGAGTCCGCCCGCATCGAAGCCGGGCACCGGCACACCGCCCGCCCGGACGTCGCCGCCTCCCGCGCCCTGCACCACTACCTGTGGTCCGTCTCACTGCTGATGAGCGGCCCCTGGTACCTGGACCGCCGGGTCCCGCGGGTCCGCCCGCAGGACGTCCGGATCCATCTGACGACAGGGAAGTTCGAGATCGTCCCGGGACCGTTCACCTGCCTCCCCGACGACCCGGCCGCGCGACTGCCCGGCGTCCGCGTCGTCCGCGACGAGGAGGCGCTGCGCGCCGCACTGCGGGCCGCCGTCGCCGACCACCTGGAACCACTGCTCGCAGCGGCCGGACCCCGGATGCGGCGCGGTCCGCGCGCCCTGTGGGGCATGGCCGGCGACGACCTGGTCTCCGGGATCTGGTACCTCGGCCGGATGCTCGGCCGGGAGCCGGACGCGGTACGGGCCGCCACCGCACTGCTGCCCACCGGCGTGACGCCGTTCCCCGGCGGCGCGGACTTCCGCGAACTCACCGGCCCGTGCGGGCAGTCGTACCCGACGCGCACCCGGCTCGGCTGCTGCCTGTACTACGCGATCAAACCCGCCGAGGCTTGCTCCACCTGCCCGCGCACCGGCGACGCGGAGCGACTGCGCAGACTGGAACCGGCGCTCGCCGTCTCCTGACGACAAAGGGGCGCCCCGTGCGGGACGCCCCTGACAACTGTGCCCGCGACCGGTACTACCCGGCGTCCTTCTTGGGGTCCGCACCGTCGCCCTTGGGGTCCGCACCGTCGCGGTACTTCCCGGCGGCCCGCCCCGCACCCCACGCGGTCACACGCCACAGCGCCTCGGCGACGATCGTGTTGCTCATCTTGCTGTTGCCCTTCTCACGCTCGATGAACGTGATGGGCACTTCAACGACCCGGTAACCGCGGCGGACCGCGCGCCAGGCGAGGTCGACCTGGAAGCAGTAGCCCTGGGAGGCGACTTCGTCCATCCCGATGCCCTGGAGCGTCGCGGTGCGGAACGCACGGTAGCCGCCGGTGACGTCGCGGATGTCGAGGCCGAGCATGAGCCGCGAGTAGGTGCTGCCACCACGCGAGATGATCTTGCGGTGCAGCGGCCAGTTGACGACGCCGCCGCCCGGCACCCAACGCGAGCCCTGGACCAGGTCGGCGTCCCGCAGCGCGGTGAGCAGCCTGGGCAACTGCTCGGGCTGGTGCGAGCCGTCGGCGTCCATCTCGACCAGGACTTCATAGCCTTCGGCGATGGCCCAGGCGAAACCGGCCAGGTAGGCGGCGCCCAGGCCCTCCTTGCCCCTGCGGTGCAGGACGTTGACGTTCCCGTCGTCCTTGGCCAGGGTGTCGGCGAGGTCGCCGGTACCGTCAGGACTGTTGTCGTCGGCGATCAGGACGTGCGCCTCGGGGACGGCGTCGCGCAGCCGGGCCACGATGCCGGTGATGTTCTCGGCCTCGTTGTACGTGGGGATGATGACAAGGATCCGGCCGAGGTCGGCGAAGGTTGTCGTCGGCTCGGGGTCGGTCACGTCTTCTCCTTGTGCGCGGGCGCTTTTGTGCGGGTCGTCGGGGGCGTGTCCGGTGGTGCCGTTCACGGTTCGATCTTCCCTGGTGTGGTCGTGTGGGGCGCGGTGGGACGGGCCGCCCGTCCGGGTGTGGCGTTGCGTCGGCGCGCGCTGAGCCGATTTGTACGGGAAGTCCGTGCCAGAGCGTAGAGCAGTGCGGCCAGGCCGATCGCCCCCAGGGTCCATTCCGGGGCCGCGCCCAGGCGGGTGGCGACGGTCTGACTGTCGCGCAGGGGAATGCTGGTGACGATCGTCTCGGCGGTGAACTCCGCGGTCCGGCGGCTGACCTTCCCGTCGGGGGTGACGACGCCGCTGATGCCACTGGTCGCGGCGATCAGGACGGCGCGGCCGTGTTCGACGGCACGGAGTCTGCTCATCGCGAGCTGCTGCTCGGGCTGGCCGCTGCGCCCGTAGGTGGCGTTGTTGGTCTGGACGACCAGGACGCGTCCGCCGTGGGTGACCGCGTCACGGACGATCTGGTCGTACGCGATCTCGAAGCAGATGACGTCGCCGATGCGGGCGGGGCCCAGGTCCATGACGCCGACGGTCTTCCCGGCGTAGAAGTCGCGGGGCACCATCTCCAGGCGGCTGATCACCTTGGTGAGCACGGAGCGGAAGGGGATGTACTCGCCGAACGGCACGGGGTGGCGTTTGGTGTACTGCTCGCCCGGCCCGGTGACGGGGTCCCAGACGATGCCTTCGTTCTGGATGTGCGTGTCGTCGGGGCCTTCGACCAGGACGCCGGTCAGGACCGGAACGCCGATGTCCTTGACCGCGTCGTCGATGGCGCGGTACGCGTCGGGTTCGGCGAACGGGTTGAGGTCGGAGGAGTTCTCCGGCCAGATGACCAGGTCGGGTTTGGGCTTGCCGGGGTTGTCCCGAAGGTCTTTGGCGAGTTTGTGCGTCGCGTTGACGTGGTTGTCCAGGACTGCGCGGCGCTGGCCGAGGAAGTCCAGCCCTGAGCGCGGGACGTTGCCCTGCACGAGGGCGACGGTGACCGCGGCGGGCCCGGCGGTGGTCTGTCCGCCGGTGGGGACGGGGACGGCGTACGCGGCGGCCGGGAGGGCGCAGGCTGCGACGAGGGCGGCGCCGGAAGTTATCAGGGCGCGGCGGTCGCGGGTGCGGTACAGGCGCAGCGCGGCCCAGGCCAGGAACCCGGAGGTGAGCGCGACGGCGAAGGTGACCGCGGGGGCTCCCGCGATGGCCGCGAGCGGCGTGAAGGGGCTTTCAGTGTGCGCGAAGGCCAGGCGGCCCCACGGGAATCCGCCGAACGGCTGCCGGTCGCGGGCGAGTTCCTGCAGGACCCACAGGCAGGCCGTCCACAGGGGCCACAGGCGCAGCCTGGTGGTGACGGCCAGCGCCATGGCCAGGACGGCGATGAACAGGGCCTGGATCACCGACAGTGCGATCCACGCGTCGGTGCCGACGACACGGAGCCACTTCAGGAGCCAGAGCATGAAGGGCAGACCGGCCAGCAGACCGTAGCCGAAACCGGCTTTGGCGCTGCGCCCGTGGACGGTGAGGGTGAGCGCGGCGACGGCGGGGATGCTCAGCGGCCACAGGTCGTACGGGGGGAAGGACAGTCCCAGCAGGAGACCGGCGGCGATGGCGGTGAGGGCGCGGGCCGGGTGCCGGAGTTCGTGGCGCAGCGCGGCGTTCACGCGCAGCAGGCGGCCGGGCCCGGGCCGAGCCTCCGGTTCGGGCCCGGGGGGTGGCGTCACCGGTTCTGCGGGCGATTCCGCAGTCCCGTCCGCGGCCCTGCCTCCGGGCACGTCCGCGGGTTCGTCCACCGGGGCGTCCCCGGGCGCGGCCGTGTCCACAGGCGCGCCCGCGGGTGCGGGGGTCGCGGTCGCGCCGTCGTGCTGCAGCACAGGTGGGCCCCTTTTTTTGTCCGTGTCACTCGTGCGGCCCCGGCGGCGGCGCGGCGCGGTGTCGCGGGGGCCGCACGGCGGGGCTTGTAGGGAGTGACGGTACAACGTCGGGCGCTTGGTGTTCACGGCAGCCGCAGTGGTTCAGGCAGTCCCGGGCGCGGTGTCGTGGGAAACCGCGCGTACGGGTGCGCGTACGGGAGGGCGCGCCGGGGCGCGGGGACGCACGGAGAGGCCTGGACGCCCTTCGGGCCGACACCCGGCCGGCCGGCTGCGGGCCTGGGTGGTCGTTGTCTGTTGGGCGTCCGGGCCCCGTCCGGTGTCTCACCTTCCGGCGGGTGGGTCCTTCCGGCCTGCGGGGCAGCTGCACGGGTTGCTGCTTCGCGGGCCCTGGCCGTGTTGCGGCCACACGGGACGTGGGGTGCCGCCGGGTCCGGGCCTGGCTGCCGGTGGCGGGTGTCGCCACTTGGGGCCCGGGGCGGGTACGTGCTCGGGGAAGGCCTTCTCGTCGACTTCGTCCTGCGGTGGACGGCTCGAACGTACTGGGGGGTGACGGTTGGTTGTCAACATCGCCTTGACCTGCGGTGTTCTGGTATCAACGCAGGTCAGGTCGGGTGTTTCGGGGGTGTTGCGCTACGGCGTGCGGAGTGGCGGTTCGGCGTCCGGTCGGTCTAACGGTGACCCGTTCGGACGCCTTTGGGGTGGCATGGGTTTGAAACGGTCCGGCAACCTCCGGCGCGCGTACGGAAACCGCCGGAGGACGCGGCTTTTCCGGCGACGCACGGACGCCGACGGGGACCGGAGGAAGACGTCCGTGCTTGGAGCCGGCGACAAGCAGCGAAGCCGCACCACGGACGAGGCGACCGCGCGAAGCGAGGGAGCGCGTCCGGAGGACGCGGCTTTTCCGGCGACGCACGGACGCCGACGGGCCACGGAGCGAAGCGACGGGGACCGGAGGAAGACGTCCGTGCTTGGAGCCGGCGTAAGTCAAGCCAGGCAGGTCGTGGTGTGCGGGGTGTGGTTGGTGGCCGGGCTGCGGCGGGTCTCCGCGGCGGCGACGGCAAGCCGGCGGACAGCTTCGGTGAGTGTCGGATTGTCCAGCGTGTAGGGGATGCGCAGGTGGTGTTCGAAGGTGCCGTGGTTGCCGAAGTGGGTGCCGGGGGCGATGCGGACGCTGTGGCGGATGGCGGTCTGGGCGAGGGCGGGTGCGGACAGGGGGCCGAGGTGGGCCCACAGGGACAGGCCGCCGGGCGGGACGGTGAAGGTCCAGTCGGGCAGGTGGGTGCGCAGTTCGGCGGCCAGGTGGTCGCGGGCGGTGCGCAGGACCGGGAGCCGCTCCGCCATGATTCCGGCCTCGTGGTCGGCCATGAGGTGGTGGGTGATGAGCTGGTCGAGTACGGGGGCGCCGACGTCGAGGGCGGCGCGGGTGGCGGCGACGCGGCGGGCGAGGTCGGCGGTGGTGCGGATCCAGCCGATGCGCAGGCCGCCCCAGAAGGTCTTGGAGGTGGAGCCCAGGGTGATGACGGTGCCGTCGTGGTCCCAGGTGGCCGTGGAGACGGGGTTGTTGCCGTCGAGGTCGAGGTCGGCGCAGGTCTCGTCGACGATGAGGGTGGTTCCGGTGGAGCGGGCCAGGGAGGTGAGGGTGCGCCGGGTGTCGGCGTCGGCGAGGTGGCCGGTGGGGTTGTGGAAGTCGGGGATGAGGTAGGCCAGGCGGGGTGCCGCGGTGCGCAGGGTGTCGCGCCAGGCGTCGACGTCCCAGCCGGTGTCGGTCATGGGGACGGGGACGGGCCGGGCGCCGGTCTGGCGGATGGCGTCCAGGCCGTTGGCGTAGGTGGGTGATTCGACGGCGACGCGGTCGCCGGCGCGCAGGAGGGTGCGCATGACCAGGGTGAAGGCGGTGAGGGCGCCGGTGGTGACGATGATCTGGTCGGGGGTGGTGGGCAGGCCGCGGCGGGTGTAGCGGTCGGCGAGGGTTTCGCGCAGGACGGGGATGCCCAGGGGGAAGTAGCCGTGTCCTGCGGTGTAGGTGGGCAGGGAGTCCGACGCGTCGGCCAGGGCGCGGTGCAGGGGGCGTCCGGGCCCGGGGAGGGCGGCGGGGCCGAGGTCGATGACGCCGGTTGAGCTGGTGGGCGACAGGCCGCGGGTGGGGATGTCGGCGCTGGTGCCGGGGAGAGTGGTCCACGAGCCGGACCCGCGGCGGGAGTGCAGGTAGCCGTCGGCGCGCAGCAGGTCGTAGGCGGCGGCGACGGTGGTGCGGGAGACTCCGAGTCCGTCGGCGAGCTGGCGTTCGGCGGGGATGCGGGCTGTCAGCGGGAGTCGGCCGTCGAGGATGAGGGCGCGGACGCGGTCGGCGAGGGCCTGGTACGCCGGGGTGGAGCGCTGTCCCGGCGTGGTCCGCGTCGCCGGGGCGGGGGGTCCGCTCTGGTCGCCGCCGGGCCAGGGTTGCAGGAGCTGGGACAGGCGGTGGCTGCTGACCGACAGGTGGGGTGCGCTGCTGCTCATCGGGCGACTCGTCTCGAGGTGTCAGGCGGTCCGGGCCGAGTCCACTTGTGGACGATTGGCTCTGGATCGCCGGTCCGGTTGCCGGGATTCTCGCATCAGTGGCTTTTTTTACGGAAGCCTGTGGCGAATGTTGGGGGTTCAGTGGACCGGTCGGGCTGGTTGTTGACACGCCGTTTGGTGCAGTTGTACGTGGGTTTGTCGCTGTACGGGTTCAGCATGGCGGTGATGCTGCGGGCCGGTCTGGGACTTGACCCGTGGGATGTGTTCCATCAGGGGCTGACGGAGCGTACGCCGTTGTCCTTCGGGACGGTCACGATCATCGTGGGTGCGGTGGTGCTGCTGTTGTGGATACCGATGCGGCAGCGGCCGGGACTCGGCACGGTCAGCAACGTGTTCGTGATCGGCCTGGCGGTGGACGCGGGCCTGTGGGCCCTGCCCGACCTGGACGCCCTGTGGCTGCGCGGACTGTTCCTGGTGTCGGGGGTGGTGCTGAATGCGATCGCCGGTGGTCTGTACATCGGGGCGCGCTTCGGTCCTGGTCCGCGCGACGGCCTGATGACGGGCCTGGTGGCGCGCACGGGCCGGTCGGTGCGGCTGGTGCGCACGTCGATCGAGATCACCGCGCTCCTGGTCGGCATGCTGATGGGCGGTTCGGTCGGTCTGGGCACGGTTGTGTACGCGTTGGCGATCGGCCCGCTGGTGCAGGTCTTCCTGCCGCTGTTCACCGTCCCGGAGGCCGGGCCCAAGACCGGGACCGAAGCCGGGAACCGTCCTGCGGCCGCAGCCGGGCCGGAGCCCGCTCCCCCGGTGCCCGACGCCGCACCCGCAGCCGTCTGAGCCGCGGTGCGCCGCGGCACGTTCCGGCCGTTTTCCGTACAAGGCCTGCGGGCGTCACCCGCAGACCGGGTGACGCCCCCTCAGCATTTTTCCGCTGTACGGGAGGACTTACGCGAAAGCGCCCTCCACCTCGTGCACGACCGTGCCCCGTACCGCCGTGCGCAGGCACACCGGAAGCGGCACGCCCGGGGTCAGGTCGGGCAGGCCGGGGGTTCCGGAACTCGGGTCGGTGGACCAGCCTGACACCCGGTTGTCGGGGGCCTGGACGACGAGGTCGCCGGTGCGCCACACCGCGTAGGACGCCTGTGCCCCCGGCATCAGGACCCCTTCGTTGTCGCGGCCCACGGCGCGGTGTCCGCCGCGGGTGTGCGCGGCGAACGCGGCGCGGACGCTGATGCGCTCGCCGGGGGTGCGGTGGAAGGCGGCGGCCCGTACGGTGCCCCACGGGTCCATGGGGGTGACGGGTGCGTCCGAGCCGAAGGCCAGCGGCACTCCGGCGCGGTTGAGCGACCCGAACGGGTTGAGGCCCGCGGCGCGTCCGGCGCCGAGCCGCTCGGCGTACATGCCCTCCGCGCCGCCCCAGTGGGCGTCGAACGCCGGCTGCACGGAGGCGACCGCGCCCAGGTCGGCCAGCCGGGCGATGACGCCCTGGTCGGGCAGCATCAGGTGTTCGACGCGGTGGCGCAGCGCGCGGACGGCGGTGATGCCGGTCAGTTGCGCGGCGTCGCCCAGGCCCCCGGTCACGGCGGCGATCGCGGCGTCGCCGATGGCGTGGAAGCCCGCCTGGATCCCGGCCTCGGTGCAGGCGGTCACGTGCCGGGCGATGTGCTCACGGGTGAGGTAGGCGTTGCCGGTCTCGCCGGGCCGGTCGGTGTACGCCTGGCTGCAGCAGGCGGTGTGCGAGCCCAGCGAGCCGTCGGCGAACAGGTCGCCGCCCAGGCCGTGGGCGCCCATGTCGACGGCGAGTTCCTTGGCCTCCTGGGCTCGGGTGACCGCCTGCCCCCAGTAGCCGACGACCTCGGGTCCGGCTTCGGCGGCGGCCAGGGCGAGCAGGCCGCGGAAGTCGGCCTCCCCGGCGATTTCGGGGCCGCCGCACTCGTGGAGCGCGGCGATGCCCAGTTCGGCGGCCCGGCGCCGGGTGGCGCGCTGCGCTTCGGCGCGCTGGGCGGCGGTCAGGGCGGCGAAGGCAGCGGCGCGCAGTATGTGGTGCCCGGAGCCGGTGACCGGCGCGTCGGGGCTGTACCCGGACACCGCCGGGTAGGCGGGGACGGCGGCCAGGAGCGCCGGGGACACCACCGCGGAGTGCACGTCGACGCGGGACAGGTAGACCTTCGCGCCGCCGGTGGCCGCGGCCAGCTCCGCGGGGGTGGGCGGGCGCTTCTCGGGCCAGCGGGTGTCGTCCCAGCCCTGGCCCAGCACGACCGCGCCGGGGCCGCGCAGGCCCAGGCGGCGGGAGTGCTCCTCCAGGCGGCGCAGCAGGTCGGCGAGCGACACGGCGGCGGACAGGTCCAGGCCGGTCAGGGCGAGTCCGGTGGCGGTGGCGTGCACGTGCGCGTCGACGAACGCCGGGGTGACCAGGGCACCTTGCAGGTCGACGACCCGGTCGACGGCGTCGGTGTGGGCGTCGGCCGCGCCTTCGGCGCCGATCCAGGCGACGGTGTCGTCCTCGACGACCATGGCGGTCGCGAACGGGTCGGCGGGGCTGTGGATCGCGCCGTTGCGCAGGAGCGTGGTGGTCATGGGATCCATTGTGGCGCGGGCGTACCGGGCGGCCCGCACCGCCCGCAGGAAGCACTCTTGACACCATTTACCCAGATTGTCATTTATTGTGCATTTAATTACAGAAAGTAACGCACAGTCGACCGAACAGGACGGACCGCATGAAGATCGTCGTCAAGGACGCCATCGACCGGCCGGCCGCGGAGATCTTCCGCACCATCGTGACGCCCGACGGCCTCAACCAGTTCTTCACCACCACAGCCTCCGGCCCCCTCGTCCAGGACACCACGGTCACCTGGACGTTCGGGCACGCCGGGGACGCCGTCGTGGAGGTCAGGGTGCTATGGATCGAGACCGACAAGCTGATCTCCTGGCAGTGGCCGGCCACCGGACCCGCTACCGCCACCGTCACCATCGGACTGACCACCGCGGAACCCGGCCGCACGCTGCTGACCATCACCGAATCAGACTTCCCCGTCACCGCCGAGGGCATGGCCCAGGCCGTGGGACAGACCCAGGGCTGGACCTATTTCGTGACCACACTGCGGTCCTGGCTGGAGCACAGCATGGCGCGGGCGGGACTGAACCCGGACATCTCGGCCACGGCTCTTTAGCCGGGCTCCTCTTTTGAGCCGGGCTCCTCTTTTGAGCCGGGCTCCAAGCGCGGGCGTCGTCCTCTCGTCCCCTTCGCTTCGCTCAGGGGCCGTTCGGCGCCCGCGCGTCGCCCGGTCGGGCCGCGCCCTCCGGGCGCGCTCGGGACGCTTCGCGCCCGTCGCCTGCGGGGTGGTGCGGGTCGGGACGCTTCGCGCCCGTCGCCTCACGGTGGTGCGGGTCGGGACGCTTCGCGCCCGTCGCCTCACGGTGGTGCGGGTCGGGACGCTTCGCGCCCGTCGCCTCACGGTGGTGCGGGTCGGGA